>CAQLOA010000245.1 GCA_948829205.1 uncultured Eggerthellaceae bacterium | reverse complement strand
GTGCCGCGCAAGGCCGACCTGCGCGCCTTCGTGCTGTCGGGCCGCAAGACCACCGTCTGGCCGAGCGGGCTGACCCGCTACGCGCGCGAGGCCGGATCGTGTGTCGTCAACTCGTCCCAAGGAGGGGGGTTCAAGGACACATGGGTTCTCTCTCGCTAGAGCGCGTCGGGCGGCTGCTGTGGCTGGGCCGCTACGTCGAGCGCAGCTACACGACGCTCCAGTTCATCCTGGCCACCTACGACGCCGCGCTGGACTCGGTGGAGGGCAACTGGAAGGGCCAGCTCGAGGAGCTCGGCTTCGACCAGGAGAACGACGATCCCATCGCCTTCTTCCGCGAGTGCCTGTTCAGCCGCGAGCTGACGGCTTCCATCTACTACTCCATGTCGGCGGCCTACGACAACGCCGTGGTGCTGCGCGACGTGATCGGGTCGGAGTCGGTGGCCTACGTGCAGATGGCGCTCAACGACATCGAGCGCGCCGAGCACTCCGACGCGCCGCTGCTCGACCTGCAGACGGTCATCGACTGCATCCTGGCGTTCAAGGGAAGCTGCGACGACTACGTGGTCAACGACGCTGCGCGCAACATCATCAAGTGCGGCTTTTCCATCGAGCGCATGGACCTGTACACCCGCCTGAGCTACCAGCTGGGCGACCTGCGTCGCGAGACGCAGAAGCTGGCCAGCCGCATCGACCGCACCGGGCTGCCCTACGACCGCGCGGCGTTCAAGGAGCTCATCGACGCGGTGTTCAGCCCGCGCTTCCCGGAGAAAACCACCTATGAGGAACTCGGCGTCATGCTGGAGCTGATCGCTCGGGTATTCTAGGCCGATGGCTTTTCGGAAGGTTTTCGCATGAGGATTCTCACCTACGTCTTCGAGACGGCGCTGCGGTTCAGCGAGCCGGTGGCCGACCACAGCTTCGTGCTGCGCTGTCTGCCCAAGTCGACGAACACCCAGAAGGTGATGGAGTCGCAGCTGTTCACGTTCCCGCGCCTGACGCTGAGCGAGCAGGTGGACGGGTTCGGCAACCGCATCGTGTCGGGTTACTGCCCGCAGCGCCACAAGAGCTTCGACTTCTACGCGACGGGGCAGGCC
>CAQLOA010000244.1 GCA_948829205.1 uncultured Eggerthellaceae bacterium | reverse complement strand
TTCCTGGACTTCGTCGAACACGATGAGGGTCGAGTCGGGCTCGATGGTAACGCCGGTTTGCAGCTGGAGGCCGGCGATAAGAACGTCGATGTCGTACCCGATGTCGAACAGCTCGCGCATGGCCGCGTTGTTGTCCATATTCACATAGGCGACGCTCTTGTAATGGAGCCTTCCGAACTCTTTGATGAGCCATGTCTTCCCCACCTGGCGAGCCCCGTTGATGATAAGGGGCTTCCTGCGAGGATTCTCGCACCATGCTTCGAGATCGCGCATAAGAAAACGTTCCATAGACACCCTCTTTGCTCGGTGGACGTTGTGAGTATACAAAAACAAGGACGTAAAAGTAAGAAGATTCACAAAAACAAGGACGTAAAAGTGTCAAAACTCACACAAATCAGGGCGTAATGGGAGATAGTGCTGTGGTGCTCCGTCGGCCTCGGCGAGAGAGCTCCAGGCGAGGCCAAGCAGATCAGCTAGCTGTTTTCCGCTCCCGCTCCCATACAAAGCGGAGGTTGTCGGGGCCTTCGGCCCATTGGCGTGAGGAGAAATCGAACAACAGCTCGTAGGTGCGCGACGAGGCGAAAACGTCAAGGGTCTCGTCGAAGGACGCGCCCGCGTCGTCGCACCAGTCTTCCAGTATGGCGCGCATGACCTCCACCGCGCAGGCTTCGCGCTGTGCGTCAGTTACCAGCTCCTCGTCAAATCCCATAGGGTTCGCTCCCTTTGAATCCCAGACATGCTATGGCCGCCGGCGTCAGAAAACAGTACTGGTCTTCAAGTCGGTTCGGCAGCATGGTGAGCATTTTTTTGCGGCGAGGTGGTTTTCGACGTCATCAAGCGCTCGATCATAGCTGCTCAGATGCAGCAGGTCATAAAGCTCGGAGATGTAGGCGCACACGTCGGCGTGACGGAAGATTCGTGCGATCTCGGCGGCCGGCAGGCCCCAGCGCTTCTGGGCCAGGCGCAAGAGTCAGCACTTCATATCGGCAATGTCGGACTGTCGTGGCGACATGGGGTCTCCCCTTGAGAATTGCAGTTGGACTAGCATCTATTATAACGGCTGCCCCGACAGTCGGCTTTTGTGATCGGACGGAAAGTTCCGTTGCCCTACAATAGGAGTCGTGCGATGTTCGGTTTCTCGAAAGGGAGGTCCCTATGAGCAAGAGCGCAGTGGTGTTT
>CAQLOA010000243.1 GCA_948829205.1 uncultured Eggerthellaceae bacterium | reverse complement strand
TGATCGTCATCAACCTGCTCGAGGTGTAGGTCGCAGGTGGCTGGGAAGAAGTCATCCGGCAAGAAGGCGAAGCCGGCGCAGGAGAAGCCGGCGAGCGCGTCCCTGCAAAGGAGGCGTTCGCCCGAAGACGTCCGCCGCGAAGGGGACGGCATAATCGACTCCACCACCAGGCGCGACATAGTGGGCGTCGTGTTCATAGTGCTTGCCGTGGTCATGATGCTGCTTGCTGCCATGCCTTCCAGCGACGCCGTGCTGAGCGGCATCGCGTCGAAGGGCATCCACCTCGTGTTCGGGGTAGGCTGCTACATCCTGCCCTTCGTGCTCCTTGCCATAGGGCTCACCTTCCTTTACAGGTTCCGCACCGAGAGGGTCCCGGCACGGGCGGCCATAGGGCTTACCGTGATATTCGTCGCGTTGCTGGGGTTCATAGCGCTCTTCGCCCCGATATCCAACGTGGGCAAGGACGACCCCTCCTTGCTGTTCGCCGAGTACGCGCTCGTGGGTTACGGCGGCTACATAGGTTCGTCGCTTGCCTGGTGCGGCATCATGCTGCTTGGCCGCGTCATAAGCGGCGTCATCTTCGTCGGCGTCATGGTGATAGGCCTCCTCATAGTCGGCTTCTCCATCTCGAAGCTCATCGAGGTCGCCCGCGCCAAGAAGGAAGGCTTCGAGAGGCTTCATTCCCCCGAGAGGCACAGCTCGTCGGCCGGGTTCGCTCGAGTCAGGCGTGCTCCTCAGGACCAGGTAGGCTTCGACGAGGCGCAGGCCTACATGGAGGCCGAGGTCGCCCGCGCAGGCTTCGACCCGAACCACACCGCGGTCTTCGGCGTGCCGCAGGCCGCACACGACGCGTCAGCCCAACCTGCCTTCCAGCGCAGCAGGCGTATCGTCCCGCAAGACTCCTTCCAACCAGACCCCGCGCCGACGGCGACTAGAAGGCTCGTGCCGATCGTCCACCAGGACCTTGCCGCGGGCGCCTTCGACGACGAGCCGCCGTTCGACGACGCGCCCGCGTCCGAGCCGATGTCGATGACGCGCCCCCTGTCCAGGAAGAGGCCGTCCAACAACCCCCGTGGCTCCCGCGACGTTGACGACGAACCCGACCCGTTCGAGCAGGCTTCAGACCCCGACCCCGAGGCCGGCGTGGGCGCAGAGGGGGAGAACAACCCCAGGAAGAAGC
>CAQLOA010000242.1 GCA_948829205.1 uncultured Eggerthellaceae bacterium | reverse complement strand
CGTCGAGAACGGGCCCGCTCTCGCCGACGCGCCAGAACTTCCAGCCGTTCCGTGCTCCCGCTCCGCCTGTGGACAGCGAGACCAGCCTGACAGCTGCCAGGGAGGGGCTCTTGAACGTCTCGCCATTCGGGAGCTCGATGAGCCCCGAATCTGTAACGACGCCCGTCATGGAGTACTGGTCGCTTATAGGGACGAGCACGTCGCCTGGGGAGATCAGCCCAGCCTCGTAGACGTTTCTGAATATGGCGGACCGGCCGGCTTTATCCTTGCTCTTCTTCTGCTCGTACTCCTTGGCCTTTGCCATGTCGACCCCGAGATAGCCCCATCGCTTCTCGGCCTCGTGAGCAAGCTCTGCCGCGCGGGCTTTGATCTCGTCCTCGCCCCAGGTCTCTGCCTTTCGCATCGCGTCGGAGATGACGAGGTAGTCCTTTCCGTAGCCGCCCACATAGCGCTTCTTCTTCTCCTCGAAGGAATCGTCGGACAGCTCGGAGTTGTATGCGGTAAGCGTCAGGTTCCCGAGGTTGTTGACGAGGGCGCCGAAGGCATCCTCGTCTATGTTCGAGAGGCTGCTCTTCCAGCCGTCGGCGTCCATGGCGTTTTGGGGCATGACATGCTCGATCGTGAAGTTTCCGCCGGTCAGGTTCAGGGGGTCTTTGGGGTGGTGGTAGTTCTCAAGATTTGCCAGGAGGAACAGGGATCTCCTGTAGTGGTAAGCATCGCGGGTGGTAAGCGCGTTGAAGAACTCCGAGTTGTCGGGGAAGCGCCTAGCGGTTCCGGCTTCGAGTATCAGGTACGACTCGAATGCCTCGACGTAGTTCCCTCCGCCGTCTTGGACCTTGTTGAGCTTCGCGATGACGGACGGAAGGAACTTGTTCAGCGAGTTCGTGGCGACATCGCATACCGACCTGCGGAAGACGTAGCTCTCGACCAGTCGCAGCATGCGCAGAAAATCGGCATCGCCGAACGCACCTTGGTAGTAATCGTCGTAGAGAGACAGGAGCAGGGGGTTCACGACGGTGACATCGAGCCTTCTGAGCTCTTCCAGGACGCACTTGACGTCCGGATCGGACTCGGTGCCACGGGTTATGCGCGCATAATAGTCCGCGAAACGCTCCATCTCCTTGAGCAGATCCACGATGCGCTTGTCCTTGTCGTAGCCTCGATCGGACACATGCCTCTTGAAGATGTGGTAGATGTCTCTTTTGACCAACGGCTCCGGAGCGTAGAGGACGGTCAGGTAGTTGCGCAGGAACTCGTCGAAGGTGTCCTCGTAGGTATCTTCGCCTAGCGTCAGCTCGATGTTGCGCCAATGGTTCAGGTAAAGGGAGTCCTGCTCCTCTTTAGGTAGCACCATG
>CAQLOA010000241.1 GCA_948829205.1 uncultured Eggerthellaceae bacterium | reverse complement strand
GAGGAGACCTTCGCCGAGAACGTCCGCGAGGAAGGCGAGAAGCAGCTGGCCGAGGAGAAGGCCGAAGCCGCCAAGGAGGACGCCGCTGCAGCCGACGAGGCCGAGGAGAAGGCCGAGGAAGTCGCCGAGAAGGCCGAAGATGAGGCAAAGGCTGGCGAGAAGGTGGCCGACGAGCAGAAGGAGGAAGCCAAGGAGGAGGCCGAAGAGGCCGAGGCCGAGGCTGCCGAAGAGGCTGCAGTCGACACCGCCGAGAAGGTAGAGAAGTCCGAGGAGTAGACGTTTTTCCGAGGAGCGCCCGCAATGGACGTCCAGGTTTCAACCTTCCTTGAAAAGGAATCGAGCGCGCACCGCATGGATGCGCGCTCGAAGATTGCGATGCTCGCCGTTTACTCAGTGGGCATTTTTTTCGTCGACGGATGGCTGGGCATGGCCGCCTATGCGGCGATGCTCGCCGTCGTAGCCTTGTGCCTGCGGGCGCCGCTGCGGCGCATCGCAGTCCTCGGGGTCCCGGTCTACGTCATCGCGCTGATGACCGTCGCGTTCAACATGTTCCAGGCAACGGAAGTCGGGCTTGCGTTTTCGATGGAGGGCTTGCAGCGGGGATGCTTCTTCGCCGCGCGCATCCTTCTGCTGGTGTGGTTCAGCCTGGTCGTGTGCTTCACCGTCCAGGCGACCGAGCTGGTGCAGGCGTTCTCTCGCATCATGTCGCCTCTGCGCGCCCTGCGCGTTCCCGTGGACGACATCTCCATGGTCTTCTCCATCGCCCTGCGGTTCATCCCGCAGATGGTCGAGGAGTACTTCCAGATACGCGACGCGCAGTGGTGCCGATGCGCCGAGTTCGACGAGGGGCCGGTGGCGTCCCGCGTGAAGGCGCACTGCGCGATCATGGTTCCCATGTTCGTGGGGCTCTTCCGGCGCGCAGATAGGCTTGCGGCGTCCATGGACGCGCGCTGCTACGGCATGAGGGGGGTCGTGCGGACCGACATACGTGCGGCCTCCATGGGTGCGCCTTCCGTGGCTGCGGCCGTCGGCGCGTTCGCGTTCTGTTCCGCAGTCTCGATTCTGCTATGATTGAGGCGTTTCGATAGCCCAATCCATCTTTAGGAGGCACCAGATGGCGATTATCATCGACGTGTATGGTCGCGAGATCCTGGATTCACGCGGCAACCCGACCGTAGAGGTCGACGTCACCCTAAGCGACGGGTCCCAGGGCAGGGCGGCCGTGCCTTCGGGTGCGTCCACGGGCGCTTTCGAGGCCGTCGAGCTTAGAGACAATGACGCCAAGCGCTACATGGGCAAGGGGGTCCGCGACGCGGTGGACCATGTCAACACCGAGATCGCCGACGCCCTGATCGGGCTC
>CAQLOA010000240.1 GCA_948829205.1 uncultured Eggerthellaceae bacterium | reverse complement strand
GCAGAAAGCACCTATTATATTGCTAGGGATGCATGTGACAGGAGACGTTCGCTTGCATGCCCTACGACGGCTGTGCCGAGAACGCGTCGCCGACGAAGGCCGCCACGAAGTCGAAGAACCTTCGCGCCTCGGGGACGTCCTTCGCGCGAGGCTCCAGCGTCGCCTCCAGGCACCTGACGAAGCCCTCGTCGGCGACGGGGGCGAAGCGCGCGCTGCTTCCCTCCAGGCTGCCCCAGCTGAACTCGGGCCAGAACCCCACGCCAAGCCCCAGCCCGATCAGCTCGCGCACGGCGTCGGGGCTGTCGCTTTCTATGGCGTTGCCTACGACGAAGCCCCTCGCGGCGCAGAGCTCGTCGCAGACTCGCCTGAACCCCTTCGACCCCGCGAGCATCACGAACTGCCTCCCTTCGAGCTCGTCGAGGCTGCCGACCGAGTCGATTCCCAGGCTGGCGGGAAGGGCCACCCCGATGCGCTCGCGGAACAGCATGGACCTGGAAGGGCCCGCCACGGCTGGCGCGCCGTCGGCGCGCACCGTTCGCATGGACACGTCGCAGGCACCGGAAGGGTCCTGCGAGATGCGGAACTTCGCCTTGGGGTTGCGCACCTTGTACTCCGCTATGGCCGCTATCACCAGCTTCGATGCCGAATGCATGCCCACCACGACCGTCTGCTGCTCGCCCTTCGCGAAGTCGCGCACCTTGTCGGGAACCGCATCCACGGCCGCGATTGCAGGGTTCAACAGCCCGGCAAGGTACTCGCCCTCCCGCGAAAGCCGGATGTTCCTTCCCACGCGGTCGAAAAGGCGCACTCCCAGCTCGGATTCGAGCTTCTTCATGCTGTGGCTCAGCGCGGGCTGGGCCACGTTCAGCCGTTTCGAGCTGGCCGTCATGTTCTGCGTCTGGGCGATGTCCAGGAAGTACTTCAGCTGCTGAAGCTCCATGGTTCCCTTTCGGTGAGTCGCTTTATATAAACATAGTGTATTGGTTTTCGAACATTCATGTATTGGAATTATGGTTTTGTCGAAACTAGAATCTCCTCGACGAAGGAAAAGGTCCGCAGAAGGGGCCGAATTCGAGACTAGGGGATGAACCGTATGGCGTATCTGTTGGAAGCGGCGATGCTGGCATGTTTCGGGCTGTCGTGGCCCATGAACGCGTACAAGGGGTACAAGGCACGCACCGCCAAGGGCACCAGCTGGCAGTTCCTGGCGCTGATAACCATAGGCTACGTCGCCGGGATAGCCGCCAAGACGCTGTCGGACCCGTCAAGCTGGGTGCTTGCCGTGTACTACCTGAACCTGATGTTCCTGTGCGTGAACTGGTGGGTGTACCTCAGGAACCGCAGGCTCGACTCCCTACAGCCCGCAGCCTGCTAGCCGTGTCAGGGGGCGG
>CAQLOA010000239.1 GCA_948829205.1 uncultured Eggerthellaceae bacterium | reverse complement strand
CCCGTGCACAGCGTGATGACGCGGTACGGCAGCTGCAGCTTCTGAAGGATGTTCTAGGCGTCGGCCACCATCAGCTCGAGCTCGTTGAAGCCTTCCTCCGGCGTGGTGTACTTCACCATCTCGACCTTCGAGAACTGGTGCACGCGGATGATTCCGCGCGTGTCGCGGCCGGCCGACCCGGCCTCCTCGCGGAAGCAGGGGGTAAACGCACAGTAGCGGAGCGGAAGCTGGTCCGCGTCCAGGATCTCGCCCGCATGAAGGTTCGTGAGCTGGACCTCGGCGGTGGGGATCAGGTAGAGGCCCTTGGTGGTCTTGTACAGGTCTTCCTCGAACTTGGGAAGCTGCGCCGTGCCCGTCAGGGTTTCGGCGTTCGCCATTGCCGGCACCCACCATTCCTTGTAGCCGCGCGAGGTGTGCTGGTCCAGCATGAAGCTGATGAGCGCGCGTTCCAGGCGGGCGCCCGCGCCTCCAAGCACGTAGAATCGGCTCTCGGCCAGCTTCACTCCGCGCTCGAAGTCGATTATGGCCAGGTCGGTTCCAAGGTCCCAATGCGGCTTCTTCTCGAAGCCTTCGGCGGCGAAGTCACGCGGCGTGCCCCAGCGGCGAACCTCGGGGTTGTCGTTCTCGTCGGCGCCGACGGGGGTGGTCTCGTCAGGCATGTTGGGCGTGGCCAGCAGAAGGTTGCGCAGGGCGGCGTCGGCCTCGTTGCGCTGCTCGGCCGCAGCGTCCAGCTCCTCGTTGATGACGCGCACGCGGTCCTTCGTGGCCTCGGCCTCGTCGCGCTGGCCTTCCTTCATAAGCTGGCCGATCTGCTTGGAAAGCTTGTTGCGTTCGGCCTGCAGCTCTTCCTCGTGGGCGATAAGCTCACGCCTGCGCGCATCGAGTTCCGTGAACGTCGCGTCGTCGAAGGATGCGTTGCGGTTGCGCATGGCCTCCTTTACAGCATCGAGGTTGTCGCGGACGTATTTGGTGTCAAGCATTTGTGTTCCTTCCTAGAGCAGGGCGGAGACTTTGCCCAGCAGGGGCTCGAAGCTGACCCCGCGGTCCTTGAAGTTGGGCTGGTCGGCCGAGACGATCATGGAGTCGTGGACGAAGTCGCCCGCGAACGCGACGCCTTCGACCAGCGAGCGGCCGGCCATGACGGCGGCGAGCACGCACGACGCATGGACGTCGCCGGTACCGTGCAGCATGTAGGGAACGTACTCGTTGCACACCTCGATGATGTCAGGCGTGGCGGAGCTGGCGACGAAGTTGCGGATGACGTTCTCGCCTTCGCGCTGGATGCCCTTCAGCACCACGCTCTTCGCGCCTTTCGCCAGAAGGGCCCGGGCTATGCGCTCGGCCTCGTCGTCGGATATGTCGACGCCGCCCCACTCGTCGCCGATGGGCTCGCCCAGGATGATGGCGGCCTCGGTCAGGTTGGGGGTCAGGATGTCGGCGTCGCTGGCCAGCGACGCCATGGCCTCGCACAGCTCGGGCGTGTAGGTGGGATAGACCTTGCCG
>CAQLOA010000238.1 GCA_948829205.1 uncultured Eggerthellaceae bacterium | reverse complement strand
CTGCCGTACCGCGTCATCACGCTGTGCACGGGCGACATCGGCTTCTCCGCCGCAAAGACCTACGACGTCGAGGTTTGGATGCCCAGCTACGACGGCTACAAGGAGATCTCCAGCTGCTCGTGCTGCACCGACTTCCAGGCGCGTCGTGCGAACATCCGCTACCGCAACGAAGGCGAATTCAAGGGCACGCGCTACGTGTACACCTTGAATGGCAGCGGCCTTGCCGTGGGAAGGTGCATGGCCGCGATTCTCGAGAACTACCAGAACCCCGACGGAAGCGTCACCATCCCCGAGGTGCTCGTGCCTTACATGGGGGGTCTGACGCGCATCGAGCCGGAAGGGGTCGCCTCCTAACCGCCTTGGGCGGCGCGGCAACCGTCGCGGGGGTCTTCCTATGGCCGGCTCCGGTCCCAATAGTTCGCAGACAACGCGTGCAGGCGTGTCCTCGGGTGCCGGCGCGCCGGGTGGTGCGGTTGCATCGGCGGCCGCAGGCGCCCCGACAGGTTCCGGCGCGTCGGCGGATTTGAGTGGTGCTACGCAGAAGCTGCCGCAGGTCGACACGGTCGATTCCCCTGCCGGCAAGGCTTCCGGCTCACAGTCTGTCACTGCGCCTGCAGGACGCATGGGCGTCTCTGGCAAGAGCTCATCGACGTCAGTCCCTGCAGGATCCAGTAGGTCGGGGAGCCTGTCTGGCGGCACTGACCAGAGGCCCCTGGGCGACAGCGGCTCTGTTCCCGAGGATTCCATCGCTTCGCGCAGGCTTGCTCACGGGCTGTCTCCCGAGGCCACTGCGAAGGCCGATGCGGCAGAGCTTCGCCGCAAGGAGAAGGAAGCCAGCGCCGAGGACCGAAAACGCAAGTTCCAGCGGCAGCACAAGGCCAAGATGGTGCGGCGTGCCTTGATCGCGGTGGCCGTCGTCCTCGTCGCGGGCGTGGTGTTTGGCTTCTGGCTGCTTCGCTGGGGGCTTTACGACGATGCGTCCAGCATTCAGGGACAATGGCGCGTCAAGGGCACGGACACGGTCATCAACATAACCGACGAGGACATCGTTCTGACCGACGAGGTGGCCTACGACTACGTCATAGACCCGGACGCCAAGACGCTTGCATTCACGTTCGGAGGCCTGACGGGAAATGGCCGCTACAGGTTTTCGCTAGACCACTCCCAGCTCGCGATAGACGATGGCGAATTCGACTGGGGGTCCACGCTTGTGGCAGACATACCGTGGACCTTTGATGCAGTGGCGCAGAAGCTGGTGGGCCATCCCGAAAAGAGTCCCAGCCTCGGCGAAGGCGACATGGTTTTAGAGCGGATGTAGCAGTGGGTACGATGAACGCGCGGAGGGTGGATGTCTTTCCGGGCAGGTTGCGCATTGTGGTGCAGCTTTCGGATGATGCTTCGCGGTGGACGACCAAAGGGCTCGTGGCGGCCGCTTGCGACGCCTACCCCACTTTGCCGCTGCATTCATGCATCAATTCGAAAGGACCGACGTTCGGCGATGTTGCGGTGGGCACTTCGGTGCCTCATCTTTTGGAGCAT
>CAQLOA010000237.1 GCA_948829205.1 uncultured Eggerthellaceae bacterium | reverse complement strand
CGTCGCCCGCCTCGGTGAGGGAATAGCCCGTGAGGTGCGGGGTCTCGCCCGTCAGAAGCTCGATGACGTCGACCCCAAGGCGATCTGCGCACTTATAGAGGAAGGTGAAGGAGAGGTCCCGGTCGCCTGACTCCTGGGCGGAGTACTCGGCCAGGCTTCGGCCCGTCGCGTCGGCCATCTCCTGCATCGTGATGTCCGAGTCCTCGCGAAGCGAACGTATGCGGTTTGCGACCTCCTTGATGTTGGGCTCCATCTTCCCCCCCTGTGTGCGCTGAAAACGTATAGCCTGTAATTCTAACCCTGTTTGTGTTTCATGCATGTAAAGAAAGGGTATCAGGCGACCCTCTGCATGACGGCGCAGAAATGCGCGTCCGGGCCGCCTGGCCGGAGCGTCGGCTTGAAGAAGCCTTCCCCGAACACGGAAACGCGCCTGAAACGCGTCCCCGCGTCGCCTGCAAGGAATCCCATGACGGCGTCCTCGTCCTCGCCGCGGGCCACCGTGCAGGTGGCGTACACCAGGAAGCCGCCCAGGCGCACGCCCGTTGCCGCCTGTGCGAGCAGCGACACGTCGCGCTCGGCGTCGTCAGCCACGACGTCGGGGGTGATGCGCCAGCGGATCTCGGGATGGCGGCGCAGGGTTCCAAGCCCCGAACATGGCGCGTCCAAGAGCACCACGTCGAACTCGCCGTGGACGGGAAGGAGGCCTTCGCCCAGCTCGGCGCAGAGGGCATTGTCAAGGCGCACGCCGAAGTGCGCTGCGCGCTCCTTCAGCAGATTGCACTTGAACTGGGCGTTGTCCACGGCCACGTACCGGTCGGCCTGCCTTCCGAGCATGCGGAAGACGCCGCCTTGCACCATGATCGTCTTCGTCCCGCGCCCCGAGCAGAGCTCGAGCACCGACACGTCGTCGGAAGCGCCCTTCAGGCCGGACTCGGCCAGCTGCGAGACGTCGTCGACAACCCCTTCGGCCTTCGACGACGCAACGATGGCGCAGAGGGAAGCCACGGCCTGGGCCGATGCGTCGGACACGAGCGCGCGGCCGTCGGCCAGGGCGTCGGCGACGCTGCATTGCATCAGGTCGCGCCTGTCGTTCAGCAGGAGACATCCGAAAAGCGGCACGCCGCAAAGGGACGGCACCTGCGTCGCCCCGCGGTGCGCGGACAGCGCATCGGCAAGCTGCCCTGCTTCCACCTCGATCGGGTTCTCGTACAGGAACACAGGGGCGGGCTCGTTGGACGCCTGCTCGAGCTCCGTCGCCTGCACACGGCCCAGGTCGCGCACAAGAAGCTCGGTGAGCCACAAAGGGAATCCCTGCTGCAACGAAAGGACGCCCAGGTCGCACGCAGGGTCACCGAATGGGAACGAGCCGCGGCACGCGACCACCTTGCGCAGCACGGCATTGGCCAATCCGGCCGCCTTCGGGGCCACGCTGCGCACGAGCTCGACCCCCTGGTCGACGACGGCATGGGCATCCTTTTCAAGGCATATGGCCTCGTAGGCGGAAATGCGCAAAGCGCGGCGCACGTCGGGCTTCACGTCGCGCGGCGACCTCATGCATCGGTCCAGCACCGCGTCAAGCGACCCGCGCATGGACACGACGCC
>CAQLOA010000236.1 GCA_948829205.1 uncultured Eggerthellaceae bacterium | reverse complement strand
ACCATCGTCATGCGCGTGAAGGAGACGGCCGACGACTACCGCCTGTTCCCCGAGCCCGACCTTGCGCCCTACGACCTGTCCGACGAATTCATCGACCGGGTGCGCGCGAAGCTTCCGGAGCTGCCCGACGACAAGGCTGCGCGCTTCCGCGAGCAGTTCGGGCTTTCGGCCTACGACGCGCGCCATCTGGTGGAGCATCGCGCCACGTCTGAGTTCTTCGAGGCCTGCATGGCTGCGGAAGGCGTGGACGCCACCAAGCTGGCGAAGCCGGTGGCTAACCTGGTGATCAACGACGTCACCGCTTGGATCAACGCCAACCCCGGCGAAGAGCTGGCCACGTCCCCGCTGACGCCCGCGCGCGCCGTGCAGCTGGTGGAGCTGCAGGCGTCCGACGTCATATCGTCGAAGCAGGCCAAGGAGGTCTTCGCCGCCGTGTTCGACGAAGACGCCGACCCCGAGGCCATCGTGGAAGACCGCGGCATGCGACAGGTTTCCGACACGGGTGCCATCGAGGCCGTGGTGGACGAGGTGCTGGCCGAGAACCCCGATAAGGTGGAGCAGTACAAGGGCGGCAAGACCGGCCTCATCGGCTTCTTCGTGGGGCAGTGCATGAAGAAGATGGCCGGCCAGGGCAATCCCAAGGTCATCAACGAGCTGCTGGCCGCCAAGCTCGACGCATAGGATGCGCCTTTACCGCACGGAATGCGGATGGGCGGTCGTGCGCACGATGCGCGATGCCTGCGGCGATCCTATGCGCGTGCTGAAGGTGGGCGGCGCCTTCCAGTCGGCCACGTTCTTCGGCAAGCGCCGATTCGACCTACCTTTCGAGTATATGCGCGCCTTCGACCGGTTGTTCGACGCCGAGCGCAGCGGATTCGAGGTGCAACGCGTTCTGGCCATCGGTGGGGGAGGGTGTTCGTACCCGAAGCACCTGGCTGCGACGCGGCCTGATGTGCAGGTGGACGTGGTGGAGCGCGACGCCCGCATCGTACGCATCGCCCGCAAGCACTTCTTCGTAGGGGAGCTTGAAGATGCCGGGAGGATTTCCCTGTTCGTGGACGATGGCGTGCGTTTCCTGCAGGACGCTGTGCCATGCTACGACGTCATAGTGGTGGACGCCTTCGACGGACGCGCGTTAGACGAGCGCTTCCTGGATTCCGACACGCTGGCTGCCGCCAAGGCGCGCATGCGGTCGGGCGGGATGTACGTGCTTAACTTGGTATGCGACGAAGGGGCAGACGGGGCGGCATACCTGCAGCGCGTCATGCAGGCACTTGCTGGCGCCTTTGCGCACGTGAACGCCGTGCTCGCCACCGACGACATGCTCAGCGACCGCGACAACTTCGTCGTCATCGCCACCGATGGCGACTACAGCTTTGATGGCGCCTTTTCGCTCATATGACGGAGGCGGAGCCATTTGTCGCATGAAGGGGAAATGCAGCTTTTCAAGCTTCCGTGTACAAAAATGACGGAAATCGGTACTTCAATGGGCGATGGCAATGAAAATCCGCCTGTACGCATCACATGAATTCAAGAAACCCCAGGTAGAGTCACTTCGAAATACGAAAACCGTTCAAGGCAGGACGAGGCAAGCTCGTTAAGGTACCGATATCCGTCATTTTTGTACACGGCAGCACTGAAACTTGCCAATTGGCCTTCATC
>CAQLOA010000235.1 GCA_948829205.1 uncultured Eggerthellaceae bacterium | reverse complement strand
GGCCCCGCCTGCTGGCAAGGAAGGCACGTTGACCGACAAGCCCACGAACACGGCAAGCATTTCATCCGGACCAAGCTCCGTGCTGGCGAATTCCGTGCTGGTGTTCGCCGCCGGGTCAAGCTATGGGTTCATCGTGCCCGTGATAAAGAGCGCGGCCGAGGTGGGAATCTATCCCGCATCGTTCCTCCCGCTGCAGTACCTCGTGTCGCTGGTCGTCATGCTTGCCGTCATGCTCGTGCGCAGGGTGCCGTGGGGAAGCCCGCGGTCGTTCCTTCCGCTGGCCGTCCTGGGGCTGTTCACGGGAGGCACCTCTATCTGCTACTACACGGCGGTCACGCTGCTTCCAAGCTCCGCCGCGCTCACGCTTCTGTTCCAGTACATCTGGATCAGCGTCCTCGTGGAATGCCTGCACAAGCGCAAGCTCCCAACCGCCTCCAGCGTCGTCGCCATAGCTATCATACTGGTGGGGACTGTGTGCGCTACGGGGCTGCTCGACGGCACGTCGCAGGACCTGAATCCCGTAGGCGTCGCGTTCGGCCTGGGGTCCGCCGTGTGCTACGCGCTTTTCCTATACTTGTCGGGAACGCTTGGCACGGACAAGCCTGCCGTGCTCCGCACCACCATGCTTGCCGCCGGGGGCCTTCTCGTCACGTCGGTCGTCAGCCCGCAGGCCTACGTCGTCGCGCTTCCCGACCCGGCGAACTGGCCGTATGGTATAGGGCTTGCAATACTGGGGATCCTGTTCCCGACCACGGTCATCAACTTCGCCAGCCCGCATCTGTCGGCGGGAATGGTTTCCATCATGGCGTCGAGCGAGCTGCCCGTGGGGGTGCTCGCCGCCTGGGCGATAGTAGGCGATGCGCCCACCCCGCTCGTTCTGTTCGGGGCATTCCTTATACTGGTGGGAATACTGTGCAAGCAGGCGCCCGCCCTCATGAGGCGCAAGGCTGGGTGACGAAGGCCTGCCCCCTGTCGCCCATGAGGCGCAAGGCTGGATGACGAAGGCCAGGCCGTCAGCGCAGCTTCCTCAGAGGCGTGGTGTTGGGGCACTTGCCGCCGTCAAGGATGAACCTTATGCGTTCGTCCAGCTTCTCTTCGCCGATGAGCTCGTCGAACAGCGGCGTCTTCATGCCGCCGTCCACCAGCACGACGTAGGGGAGCGCCGCCACGGCGAACATGATGCGCAGCTTGCGCTGCTCGTCGGTGTCGACGGAGCAGAACTTCACGCGTCCGGCGTACTTGTCTGACAGCGATTCCAGCCCTTCGAGCATCTTGGGGCACAGGTTGCACCAGCCGGCCGTGAACCCTATGACGCATGGGACGTCGCTCGCTGCGACCTCCTGCTCGAAGCTTTCGTCGGTGACCACGTGCACCATCGCCGTTCCTTCCCATGTCTTGGGCGTTTATTCGTCGTTCAAGATGTAATATATATCGCAAAAGTGAGCAAAAAGCGCTACATAGCCATATTCGCGGTATCGATCGTGCTCGTGATCGGGGCTGTCTTCGTGTACATGAACCAGCTCTCGAACACCGTGTCCGGAAACCTGATGACCGCGGTGGACGAGATTTCCCGCCACGACGTCGAATCCATCGAAGGAACGCTCGACGACTCCTACTCGCGTCTCGAGTCCGTGGCGAAGCGCATGGAGGTGTACGACGTCCAG
>CAQLOA010000234.1:801-1666 GCA_948829205.1 uncultured Eggerthellaceae bacterium | reverse complement strand
CGTCTCTATCGGGCGCCTCTCGCGCTCCTTGACCACGAATTCCGCGATCCGCGACGCCCACCTCTCGTCCGAGTTATTGCGAATGATCCGAGCGAGATCTGCTGCGTTTGAAGTGTTGACGATCTCTGCTGCGGTTAGGGTTTGTTTACCCGGATCCATCCGCATATCGAGGGGTGCGTCGGCCTTGAATGCAAAGCCGCGCTCTGGGGTATCGATCTGGACCGAAGACATCCCGAGGTCGAACAGTATCGCGTCGATTCCCGGGATTTCGGCGGCAAGGAGAAGCTCGTCCAGCTCTCCGAAGTTGCCATGCATGACCTCGACCTGGGGGCGCTTGCCGTCGGGGATGCTTGCCAGCTTCTCCGTGGCGTAGGCTATCGCCTCGTCGTCCTGGTCGATGCCGATCAGCAGGCCTTCGGGGCCAAGCTGCATGGCTGCCTGGTAGGAATGTCCTGCAAAGCCGAGCGTCGCGTCGACGAAGACCTTGTCGGGCCCGAGCCGAAGCTGGTCGACGCACTCGTCAAGCAGGACTGGTATGTGCCGGTATTCGCTTGTCATGGTGCGGATGCTTGGGCTTTGGACGCCATCTTGCGTGCGGCTCGAGCGCTACTTGAAGAACACGCTCAGGTCCACGTTGTCGATGGTCTCCTCGAAGCTGTTCGCATCCCAGATCTCAAGGCGTCCGTTGTTCCCCACCAGCACGACGTCCTTCTCGATCCCGGCCCCTTCGCGGATTTCCTGCTTCAGGGAAATGCGGCCCGACGAGTCGACCTCGACGCTGTCCACATTGGCCTTCAAGGCGGTAAGCAGGTGCAGATGCTCGGCCTTGGCGGCGTCATATCCGCCGAAGCGCGCATCGAAGAGC
>CAQLOA010000234.1:0-791 GCA_948829205.1 uncultured Eggerthellaceae bacterium | reverse complement strand
TCGAAGAGCTGCTTGACCCAGTCGTTGAAGCCCTCGGGTTCGAAAACGTAGGCGCATTTGTCCAGCGGAGAAAGCGTCACCACGAGATCTTTCGAAAGGACTTTGCGGAATTTTGCGGGAAGGGCCACGCGGCCTTTGGCGTCGACCTTGAAACGAAACGAGCCGAAGAGGTCGAAGTTCTCTTCGGCTTGCCTGTTCTCGGTGTCGCTTGCGCCTTTGGCCATGTGCCTTCCCTTGGTGTTTGTGGTGTGTTTGAGCTGCATTCATGCGGCGGTTCAAAACCCACAAAGCCCTTTCGCTGTATGCCATTTTATGCCACCATGCCCCACTTCGCAACACTTTTACGACATTTCGATGCCTCAAGGCGCAAAAAGAAACACCTGTTCGGGTGCTGTTTTTAGGTATGCGATTGGACTATCTTGGGGAATGCGAGGCGCGTCGCCCAAAAGGCGCACAACATCTTGTGCCATGGGCGAATCAACCGCTCGCCCGGCCATTTGAATCAAATGTGAAGAGGCGGAAAGCTCGGAGCTTTCCGCCCCTCCCTGGCGTGCCGTCAGGCAGGGTCCGCCGCGTTCAGGCGCAAGGCGCAGGCCTGCAGCTCGTCGACGAGCTGCGGCGTGATGGAGATTCCGGGGTTCTCCCCTGCCTCCATGCGCTCGGCGGCACCGAGGCAGTCGCGCACGAACGCCTCGTTTTCGGGGGAAAGCATGCCCAGCTCGGATGCGGCACGGAACCCGTCCTCGACGTCGGTGGACTTCGCCACCCTCCAAAGGTGCAGGGTTACAAGG
>CAQLOA010000233.1 GCA_948829205.1 uncultured Eggerthellaceae bacterium | reverse complement strand
CTTCAAGCATGTGTGCATCAACAGGGCTGCCCCTTTGAAACGCGATTGAACGAAAAACACGTCCCCTGTTCAAACCCCATGTGCCAAAAGCGAACGTCCCCCCCCCAACACGCCTTATCGCGCCATGCCCTGCTTGCGGTAGCCGTAGCGCTTCCCCAGCCCCACCATGAAGGCGGCCGCGACTATGCAGGCCGCGATTTCGGCGATGGTGACGGACAGCCAAATGCCGTCGATTCCCAGCACCAGCGGCAACAGCAGAACAGCGCCCACCTCGAACACGAGCGTGCGCAGGAAGGATATGACCGCCGACACCACTCCGTTGTTCAGCGCCGTGAAGAACGACGAGCTGTAAATCGCATACCCCATGAACAGGAAGCAGAAGGCGTAGATGTGGTAGGCGCGAACGGTCAGGTCGAGAAGCCCCTGGTCGTAGCCCACGAAGATGCTGGACAGCGGGAACGCGAAAGTCTGGCCGGCCAGGAACATGATCACGCTTCCCACGCCAATCACGCCGAGGCTCTTCCACAGAAGGGACCGCATCTCCACGTGGTTCTTCGCCCCGTACTGGTAGCTGAGCAGCGGGGCCGCCCCCACGGAATAGCCGATGAAGATGGACGCGAACACCATGGCCGTGTACATGATGACACCGTACGCGGCGACGCCGTCCTCGCCGATGTAGCGCAGCAGCTGCATGTTGTACAGCACCGACACCAGGCTCATGGCGATGTTGGTCACCATCTCGGACGACCCGTTCACGCACGCCTTCCCTATCACGTTCCAGCGCATGTGCGGCCGCACGAACCACAGCGACGCGGTGCGTCTGCGCACGAAGTAGAGGACGGGGACCATGCCTCCGACCAGCTCGCTGATGTTGGTGGCCAGCGCCGCGCCGAAAAGCCCCATGCCGAAGACGCCCACGAGCAGGAAGTCGAGCACGATGTTTGTGAGGCCGGCGGCGACGATGACCGCAAAGCCGATCTTGGGCTTGCCCGCCGTCACGAAGAAGCTCTGGAAGGCGTACTGCAGTATGAAGAACGGAAGGCTCAGCATCATCATGCAGCCGTACAGCACCGAGTCGTCATGCAGCTGCCCTTGCGCCCCGAACAGGTAGGACAGGTCGCTCATTACGAGCCACCCGACGACGGCGAGCACGAGGCCCACCACGAACCCGAAGGCGACCAGCAGCGTGAAGTAGCGCCTGGCGCGCCAGTTGTCGCCTTCGCCCATCGTCTTGGCCACCAGCGCGCTTCCGCCGGTGCCGACCATCATGCCGAACGACGACAGGATCATCACTATGGGCATGATCAGGTTGACTGCGGCGAGCGCCGTCTTGCCCGCGAAGTTCGACACGAACAGGCCGTCGACGATGCCGTACAGCGACGTGAAGATCATCATAGCTATGGTGGGCGCGGTGAAGCGCAGAAGGGCGCTGATGGAGAAGTGCTTGGACATGTCGACCGTCGCGTCCTTGCGCGACGCGTCCTTGGGTGCATCGGGCGCGCCGGGTGCGCTGGAGGGCATGCCTGAATCAACCGAAGGTGCGGGCTGCATGGCCTGCGCGTCGCGGGCCGTGTTTTTCGTTTCGTCCGTCATTTCCTACCTCAAGGATTCGAATTGGGATGCCAGCGAGTCGGTGTAACGCCGGGACTGCTCGATCAGGTGCCTCTGCTGGCTGGGGGTGAAGATGTCGAC
>CAQLOA010000232.1 GCA_948829205.1 uncultured Eggerthellaceae bacterium | reverse complement strand
ATGATGTCGTTGGGCTGCACGGCCAGAAGTTCGGCCAGCTTGGCGACCGTGGCCCCCTGAGGGACCTCGACCACCGAGTCGTCGAGCACCAGCTCGGGGTCGATTCCGCGCTCGATGGCCTCCAGCTCGGCACGCTCGCGCGCCTCGGCCTCGCGCTTCTCCTTGCGCTTCTTGCGCCTTCCCTCGCCCTCGCTGCTGGTTGCGGCCGCGGCGACGGCGGCCCTTGCCTCGGCCAGCACCTTGTCGCGCTGCAGCTTCTCGGCCTGCGCCGCCATCTGCGCGTAGCGGTCTTCGGCCTGCACGGCCTGCTCGAGCTCGGGGACCACCTGCGTTCCCTTCTTGCGACCGCCTTTGCCGCCCTTCGCAGCCTTCTGGGACGCCTCGGCCTTCTGCGTCTGGATGCGCTGCTGCTCCGACTCGATCTGCGTCAGCAGCGAGCTGAACTTGCTCGAGGCCGACGAAGCGGGCGCGGCCTTCTTGGCCTTGGCGGGCTTCTCCTCGACAGCGGACGCAGAATGGGCCTTCTGCGAATGCTTGCCCTTGTTCCGCAGCGACTCCTCGACGGCCTGCTTCTTGGCCACCTCGGCGGCCAGCTTCTCCGCCTTGGCGCGCGCCTCGGCTTCACGCCTTTCCTGCTCCACGCGCCTGTTCTCCTGCTCGATCTTCTCGGCGAGCGACTCGATTCCCGACGTGGCCTGGGTCTCGATGCGGACCTTCTTCTCGCCATCCGCACCCTTGGCGGGCTTGTCCGTCTTCTGGGCAGCCTTGGCCGCTTCGCGCTCGGCGAGCTCCTTCTCCACGGCGGCCTTGCGTTCGGCCTCCTCGGCAGCCTTCTGCTTGTCGGCCTTCTTCTTCTGCTTCTCGAGCTCCTTGCGGTCCTCTTCGGCGAGCTCGTCGGAATTCTGCAGGATCTCCGACTTCATGCTCTCCCGCACCTTCTCGACGTCCTCGTCGGAAAGGACGCTGGCGTGGGACTTGGCCTGTATCCCAAGGTCCTTCAGGCGCGCGAGCATGTCCTTGCTCGTGAGCCCGGTCTCCTTCGCCAACGCACCTACGCGCATTCCGGCCATATTGCTACTCCTTGCTTCCCTTTGCGGCGGCCCAGGACGCATCGTCCCTCGCCTGCCTCGCGAGCCTGTCGCACAAGTCGGCGGAGACCTTGGTTCTCAGCGCCCTGGCCAAGCTCCCGTCCTTCGCCGACTTCTCCAGACATTCCCGGGAGCACACGTATGCGCCCCTGCCTGGACCTCTTCCTTGCGGATCGACGACGACCTCGCCGCTTCCAAGCCTCGCGATGCGCAGCATGCCTTCCTTACGCACAGTCGTCCTGCATCCGATGCATGTCCTCAGCCGGTCCAATCCGCCCTCTCTCGGTCAAGCGCCCCCGGCCCAGGTCCGTGGGGCGCGAATCGATCCTATTCCTCCATGAACGCGTGGACGCCGCAGTACTTCGACCCTTCGCGGGAATGGTTCCTGCAACGCACGCCGTCCTCGCTCACATAGGCGCAGAAGTCATCGTCGAACGACTCCTGCTCCTCGTCGACCTCCACGTCCTCAATGAGCGACTCGCCCATGAAGCTTGCGGGCTTGATGTCGATGTGCCATCCCGTCAGGTGGGCCGCAAGCCTTGCGTTCTGGCCCTCCTTGCCGATGGCCAGCGACAGCTGGTCGTCGGGCACCACGACGGTGGCGT
>CAQLOA010000231.1 GCA_948829205.1 uncultured Eggerthellaceae bacterium | reverse complement strand
CCTTGTACTGTGCGGCGCTGTTCACGAAATAGATCAGCAGACCGCCGACAAGCGCAAGCCATGCCACTTTCGGATTGTACAGCCTTGAGTTCGATGACTCCTTCGCCACTTGCGTCGTTTCTTGCATTTTCATCCTCCTTAGTTATGCATCCATCGGGCGTCAGGCGACGCCCGCTTCGCCTTGCTTCGCTTGCTATCCGAGGTCGTTCCTCGTCGCCCTCATCACCTCTTCTGCGGTCAGGTTCTTCATATGCAGCGAGTCCCGGAAGCGAATTCCTTCGGGAACGTCGGTAACGTCTGTGGCGTTCTCGAAGGTATCAGGCAATGTTCCTCTTTTCTTCTGCAGCTCCATGAGCCTGTCGACGTCCAAGGGAATCACGTCCTGCTTTGCCTGCAGCGGCTTGAAGACCTCGTTTGCCACCACATCGGATTCGGGCATCCCCTCGATACGCCGGTCGTTGCCATACTTGGCCACCATCTCGTCCATGGGGCCGAAGTCGAAGGCGCGGATGGGGCACGCAAGCACGCATTGCGGAAGGTCCCCGGCGGTCAGACGGTCGATGCACATCGTGCATTTCGACATCTTCGCGCCCGGATCTTCGGAAGCGAACTTCGGCGACCCGTAGGGACACGCCTCGGCGCAACTTCTGCATCCGACGCATTTGTCCTGATCGACCAGCACCGCACCGAACTCGTCCTCTTTGAAGATCGCACCCTCGGGACATGCAGGTATGCATGCCGGGTTCTCGCAATGGCCACACGAGAACGCCAGCTCGTGAATGCGCGTCTTCGGAAACGCGCCGGTCTCCCATTCGTACACGCACATCCATTTCTCGGGGCCTGGGTCCAGGTCGTTCCAGTCCTTGCACGCTGTAGCACATGCCTGACATCCATAGCAGCGGGTCTGGTCGAAGAAGAATCCATACTGCGCCATTTGATCACTCTCCCATCTTCTCGACTTCGACAAGGCCACCAATCAGCAGCGCTCCCACGACATGAGGCCAGTGTTCGTCCCCTATCAGGAAGTTGGGGGTGCCGCGGTGGTCGGTGCCCCAGGGCATGGAGGAAGTCTTGTCCTCGACATCAGGCGTGTACCACGCGCCATGGAACACGGCCGCCGTGCCCGGAGACATGCGGGAGGTCACGTAGACCGGAAGCCTTATGTCGCCGAACTCGTTGAACACGCGCGCGGTTTCGCCGTCGGACAGTCCGCGCTTGGCTGCGTCGGACGGACTCATCCAGACGGCATGCCGATAGGTTTCGTCGCGAAGCTGTGGGTTGGCGTCCAGGCAGGCATGCTGCCTGTAGGCAGAGACCGGCGTGATGAGGGAAAGCGGATACGACTGCGCCTTGGGATGGTAGAAGCTGTCGTTCGGCTCGTGCCCACCCATGTAAAGCGGGTTGATCACGGGGTAGGGCTCAAGATGGCCGCGATACCACGTCTCGTTAACCATGTCCATGGACTCACAGAGAGTGGAGCTGAACTCGATCTTCCCGGTCAGCGTACCGAACGGAGAACGGCCGTCCACGATGCCACCCTTCTCCATATAGTTCTTGTACGGGTAGAACGCCTCGTCTATGGGAATGCGCACGACCGGTTTCTTCAGGAACTCCTCCCAGGGCTTCGGCTCAATGCCCAGCTCGGCAAGTTTGCCAGTCGGGTCCTCCGCCCATTTGTCGTAGGCCTCGTGGTAAAG
>CAQLOA010000230.1 GCA_948829205.1 uncultured Eggerthellaceae bacterium | reverse complement strand
ACCTTCCATCTAACGATGGTGCGATGACCGCCTGACTCCACCGTGTTCTAATGGCACGCTGTTCCTCGAAAAACCCGGTTGGAATGGCTCGAAAATCCGGGTTGGAAATCCTCGAAAAACCCGGTTGGAGGTAATCTTCGGACGGTTCGAACAAGCAAACCTAGTCTTGAAGTATAGGAATTTGTATAAATTTCATGGTTATTGTTTATCGAATTCAGGCGTGTTATAATGCCTTTCATTGATGGTGTCCCGTCGTACCGGGCAGCATCGGTTTTAGTTTAGCCGGGCGTCGTTGCAAGCTTCTGCCCGGCTTTACTTTGTGCCTGACGCTGTCCGTCAGTCCTTTCTCATCATTGGGTCGTTTACAGAAAAGCAAGGATGACTGAGTGGGAGAATCCGGCGAAATAGTAATCAGGCCTGGCGTTGATGTTTGGGAGCATGAGCGAAAAACGGCGCAAGCCCTCGCAGATGCTGGCTTCGTCGTGATGTTTGTGAAGAAAAGCAACGAAGAGAGTGTTCGTACTCCTGACGTTATGATGGGCGGAGCACTTTGGGAAATGAAGTCTCCTGTTAGCAGTAGGCTCCCAAAGATACAGAAGACGTTGAGACAGGCAATACACCAATCTCCTAACGTAATTTACGATAGTCAACGAATAAAGCATCTGAACGACAAGCAGATACTAAAAGAACTGAATAAATGGGCGACACAACTCAAGTCGCTAAAAAGACTATTGTTTGTAAACAAAAAACGTGAAGTTATTGTAATCAAATGATACAAACCTGCAAGATGAACCATTCCGTGATAATATACAAGTCGACAAAGCGTTGGCACGGGGTGTATTGCCCTTACCGTCAACGCTTTTGTTTTCCATTCAGAGCATTAAGCTTTATTGCGCCTGCAGGTGAATAAATTTGGCGGCGTCGATGGCTTTGATGTTCGACTTCTTGAACGCCTGCGGGTTCGAAGTGATCACGTAGTCGGCGTTGGCCTTTTCGGCGCATACTTGCAGAACGCGTGTTGAAAAGCCGCCTTCGCCCAGCGCCAGGGCCTGCTTGCACACGGCTTCGTCCACGGTCGCGACGTCCAAGGCCTCCACGAGGGCTTGCATGTACAGAAGCGCGTCGTCCGCACCCATGAAGCCTTCCAGCTCGCTCGAAACGTTCGGAAGGTCGGTCGCGCACACAGACGCGCGCAACGAGTCGTTCTCGACGGCATCAAGCAGCTCGATAGCCGCCCTATGCCCTTTCCTCGAGGAAATCGCAAGGTCAAGCACGGTGTCTGTGTCCAGGAATACGTGGTTGTTCATGAATGGATGCGGCTGAGAAGGCGCATTGTGCTGAACGGGTCGGCGCTGCTGCCCTGCTTGGGGAACGTTGGAAGCGTGCCGGTATCGCATATGTAGTCGAGCAGCTGCGTGCTGCAGAACTGCCCGAACGAAACACCCGATTCTCGACGCGCGATCGAGTCGGCGTATTCGAGCTTCTTGGTGTCGACGCGACCCGAAAACGTCTTGGTTGCCATCGCGAATCTCCTTTGTTGGACACAAATGGCATCCTACCAGGCGATTCATTGATTGTAAACATGTAAACAAACACGAAAAAGAGGGTAATATCGCGCGAAGGCGTGAACAGGGGACGTGTTTTTCGTTCAATTGCGCCGGTTGCAACGATGGATCAAGCCCCCATGTTGCGCAATTGAACGAAAAACACGTCCCCTGTTCA
>CAQLOA010000229.1 GCA_948829205.1 uncultured Eggerthellaceae bacterium | reverse complement strand
ACCGTCTATCATCTTCATCGACGAGATCGACGCCGTGGGTCGCCAACGTGGCACCGGTCTTGGCGGAGGCCATGACGAGCGCGAGCAGACGCTCAACCAGCTGCTTGTCGAAATGGACGGCTTCGAGAACAACGAGTCGGTGGTGCTGATCGCGGCCACCAACCGCGCCGACGTGCTCGACCCGGCGCTGCTGCGCCCCGGACGCTTCGACCGCCAGATCGTCGTGGACACCCCCGACGTCAAGGGGCGCCTTAAGATCCTCGAGGTGCACTCGGCCGACAAGCCCATATCCGAGGACGTCGACCTCGACGCCATAGCGAAGATCACGCCCGGCTTCACCGGCGCCGACCTGGCCAACCTGATGAACGAGGCCGCGCTGCTCACTGCGCGCCGCTCGAAGAAGATCATCACCATGCGCGAGGTGAACGAGTCGCTCGAGCGCGTCATCGCGGGCCCCGAGCGCAAGGGCCGCGTCATGAACGAGAAGGTCAAGCACACCATCGCGTACCACGAAAGCGGCCACGCGCTGGTCGGGCACTTGCTGAAGAACGCCGACCCGGTGCACAAGATTTCCATCATCTCGCGCGGACGCGCGCTGGGCTACACGCTATCCATCCCCGACGACGACAAGCTGCTGAACTCGCTTTCGGAAATGAAGGACGAGCTTGCGGTGTTCATGGGCGGACGCGTCGCCGAGGAGATATTCTGCGACGACATCACCACAGGCGCGTCCAACGACCTCGAGCGCGCGTCCAAGATGGCCCGCGCCATAGTCACCCAGTACGGCATGTCGCCTTTGGGGACGCAGGTGTTCGGCCAGCCCAACCACGAGGTGTTCCTCGGGCGCGACTACGGCAACACTCAGGACTACTCCGACGAGACGGCACGCGCCATAGACATGGAGGTCTCGAAGATCATGAAGGAGGCCCATGACAGGGCCCACGCCATACTCACGGCGAACGCCGAGCAGATGGATCTCATGGCAAGCGTCCTGCTGGAACGCGAGACCGTGGAAGGCGAGGCCTGCCAGGCGCTTCTCGACAACAAGTGGCAGGAATACCTGGCCCGCGAGGGCGACATCATCGCCGCCCACGAGCGCGAGGAGGCCGAGGCCCGCAAGCGCGACCTGGAGAAGCATCCCGAGCTTGCGGAAGCCGACGTGGCGGGTGATTCCGGCGACAGCGCGCAACCGCCTCGGGTGCACGTGCACCAAGGCCCGTCCACGCCTGGGCTGCCAACCGGCGAACCTTCCAGCCCGAACATCCCGGAAGCCAAGCCGGTGGTCCAGCAGCCCGCAGCGCCCGACCAGCCCGCGAAGCCTGCAGGGCCTTCCAAGGGCGAGAAGCCTTCCGGCGGCCAGGACCCGCTGCTTGCCCAGCTCAGCTTCGACGGCGTGAAGCTGGCAGACCCTGACTGGCGCGAAGCCCGCGTCGAGCCGGGCGACCAGGACCCGAACGGCCCCTTCCGCAAGCAGGCCGAGAACGTCGACCACGACGACGCTGCCGAGAAAGCGCAGCGCGACGCAGCCGACGCCCAGTTCGAACACGGCGACAGCGTGTACGGGATCGACCCCGATGCCGACGAAGCGCGCGAGGAATCGAAGCTGCAGGACGAAGCCGATGCCGCCAAGGCCGCAAGCGACGACCCCGACCCCTACGACGACCCTTACGGCCTGCGCAAATAAAGTTTCGTGACAGGGGACGTTCTCTTTTGACGCATTCGGAACAGGGG
>CAQLOA010000228.1 GCA_948829205.1 uncultured Eggerthellaceae bacterium | reverse complement strand
CGCCACGGCTCCCCATACGATGATTGCGACCATGGCGGCCATGATGGCTATGAGCGCCGTATGCGAGTCGCCGCCGAAGTCGACCATAGAGAAGATGGTATGAGCGACTGCGGAGGAGACCAGGGATATGACGAGCAAGCCGACGAAGTTGCATAGAGCCGCCATCATGATGGCGGCACGCGACTTCATGGCCCTTGTGGACACGGCCGTGGTGATGGCGTTTGGCGCGTCGGTGGCGCCGTTCACTATGATTGCGCCGATGACCAGCAACACCACGACGCACAGCATCGGGTTGCTTGTGAACTGGCCGACGAAGTCGGCGAAACTGATTGTCACCTGCTGCCTTTCCCCAAGAAAATCGACTGGAAAATGATAACAGACTTGGCATGCACGCCGCCTGTCCTCACCCGTATGGTTGACGTCATGTAAACAGCAACGACAGCCGTTCCACGCCTTGGACGTTCGCGCGGAAAAGACGGCATCATTGGGCTACGATGGGTCAATGCACGTTTCACCGCGCAATGCGGAGCAAGGAAAGGGAGCGAACGTGAACCAAGCCTACAAGGACGAGACCTGCGCACAGTTCGCATGCGACCTCGCCGCAAAAAGCAGCGTGCCCGGCGGTGGCGCGGCTGCGGCCTACTCGGGGGCCTTGGGCGTGGCTTTGGCCCAGATGGTCGCCAACTTCACGCTTGGAAAGAAGAAGTACGCCGAGTTCGAAGACGACGTGAACAGGATAGACGCCCGGGCTGCCTCGCTGCGGAAGCGGCTGGTGGAACTCGTCGACGAGGACGCCGAGTCTTTCCTCCCCCTGGCAGAGGCGTACGCGATTTCAAAGGACGATCCTTCCCGCGAAGAGGCGATACAGCTCGCCACCGCCAAGGCGGTGGAATGCCCGCTGCAGGTGATGCGGCTCTGCTGCGAAGCCGTGGAGCTTCTCGAGGAGCTGCAGGAAAAAGGAAGCCGGATGCTGATGTCGGACGTCGGATGCGGTGCGGCGCTCTGCCGCGGCGCCCTAGAGGCCGCCGCCATGAACGTCTACGTGAACACCGCGTCCCTTTCGGGCAGGCAGGCCGCAGCCGAACTCGACGACGAATGCGCGGGGATGCTCGCAGAGTACGTCCCGCGAGCTGCCGCGGTCGTGGACGGCGTCATGCGCGACACGAGGAGGGGCTAGTGGCCGAGGTCATGAAAGGCAAGCCCGTCGCCGACGCCATCTGCGCAGATATATCCCCCAAGATCGAGCGCCTGAAGGCGCTTGGGGTCGTTCCAAAGCTGGCAGTACTGCGCGTCGGCGCACGTGAGGACGACCTGTCCTACGAGCGAGGCATCGAGAAACGCTTCGGGACGCTGGGGCTGGAGGTTGCGAAGACGGCGCTCGACGCGGACTGCACGCAAGCCGGGCTCGAAGACGCCATAGGCGCCGTGAACCGCGACGCCTCCGTGCACGGGTGCCTGATTCTGCGTCCGCTTCCCGACGGCCTGGACGAGGAAGCCGCCTGCAACGCGCTCGACCCTTCGAAGGACCTGGACGGCATCACGCCGGGGTCGCTTTACGGGGTGTTCGCCAACCGTGCCGTGGGCTTCCCTCCATGCACCGCCGAGGCCTGCGTGCGCATGCTGGAGCATTACGGGCGCAACCTCGACGGCGCCACCGTGGCCGTGGTGGGGCGCTCGCTCGTGATCGGCCGCCCCGTGGCGATGATGCTGCAGGCGCACAACGCCACCGTCACCATGTGCCACACCCAC
>CAQLOA010000227.1 GCA_948829205.1 uncultured Eggerthellaceae bacterium | reverse complement strand
AGGCACTTCATGTCCTGGCCGCCGATGTCCAGGATGAACTCGACGCCGGGCAGCATTTCCTGCGCGCCGCGGAGGTGTGCAACCGTCTCTATCTCGCCGGAGTCCACGCGCAAGGCTTCCAACAGGAGCCCCTCGCCGTACCCCGTGACGGTGGAATGCCCGATGGCGACCAGCTGTTCGCCGGTTTCGGGGTCGCGCGACAGCTGCGAGTACAGCTCGGCCATGGCGGCCTTCGCACATCCCAGCACGTCTCCTTTGTTCGAGGCGTAGGTGGACCACAGCAGGCTTCCGTCCTCGCCGATCAGCGCGGCCTTGAACGTAGTGGATCCGGCGTCGATGCCGAGGAACGCCACCCCGCGGTAGTCGGCAAGGCTCGCACGCTTCACCTTCTCCTGGTCGTGGCGCGCACGGAACTCGGCCAGCTCGTCGTCGCTGGCGAACAGGGGCGCCAGGCGCACCACCTCGGAGCCCTGCATGTCGCCCAGGCCTTCGAGGCGCTTGAGCACCTCGGGCACCGTCTCGGGCACGCATCCGTCGGCGGCGCCCGCGATGGCGCATCCGCTGGCCACGAACAGGTGGGCGTCGTCGGGCACGATTATGGCGTCGCCTTCCAGCCCCAGCGTCTCGTAGAAGCGGTTGCGAAGTTCGGGAAGGTATTGCAGCGGGCCGCCCAGGAAGGCGACGTTGCCGCGGATAGGCCGGCCGCACGCCAGGCCGGATATGGTCTGCGTGACGACCGACTGGAAGATGGACGCGGCGATGTCCTCCTTGCGCGCGCCCTCGTTCAGCAGCGGCTGGACGTCGGTCTTCGCGAACACGCCGCAGCGGCTGGCTATTGGATATATGGTGGCGTGGCTCTTCGCAAGCTCGTTCAGGCCTCCGGCGTCGGTGTTCAGAAGCGACGCCATCTGGTCGATGAACGCGCCGGTGCCACCGGCGCAGGTGCCGTTCATGCGCTGCTCGATGCCGTTGTCGAAGTAGATGATCTTCGCGTCCTCGCCGCCCAGCTCGATGGCGACGTCGGTCTGCGGGATGAACGTCTCCACCGCCGTCTTGCTGGCGATGACCTCCTGCACGAACCGGATGCCAAGCCACTGGGACAGAAGAAGGCCGCCCGAGCCGGTGATTGCGATGGTCATGGGCTCGGTGGGATACGCCTCGGCCGCCTGGCGCAGCACGTCGATGATGGTGGCCCGCACGTCGGCGTGGTGCCGCTGGTACACTGACCACAGCACCTTGTTCGAATCGTCCAGGATGGCCAGCTTCACCGTGGTGGAGCCCACGTCGATTCCGATGTGCAGCGTCGCGACGCCTTCGCCGCAGGCCGTGCAGCCTGCAGGGCCTGCGGCATCTTCCGCCTCGCCTTCCGACACGCGCGTCACGCGCATCACGGCCTCGTTCTCGGTGGCGTCCTCTATCTTGACGTACTTGCCTTCGGTCTTTACCTTTTTGCCGAATACAGCCATTGCATGTCCTTAGAATGTTCTCTTTTCAGGGCAAGGATTCTACAGTGCGGAACGGGGGTTGTACAGTTTCGCCGGAACCCTCCACAAGGTATCGCCACGTTCTCTTTTGGGTGTGTCGGGGGACGTTCGCTTTTGGCACAGAGGAGCGGGACTGGAAAGGTTCCGCTCGACGCGTCGTCGCCTCGAACTAACTCGGCTGCGCCGAGTGGATTGCTTCGCACGCTCGGCCTGGCGTTTTCATTTTGCCAGGCCTTGCAGTCTCGGCTCCTTTGGCTTACCTCGCATCCAC
>CAQLOA010000226.1 GCA_948829205.1 uncultured Eggerthellaceae bacterium | reverse complement strand
TAGCCACCATTATGAGCAGCGACCCTATGAACAGCGCCAGCGTGGTGTAGAGGGGGGACATGGAGGAACCGAACGACTCGGAGGGGAACACGGCGATGCGGTTCACGCCCACCGGCGCCGAGATGGCGGCGCTCAAGGTCTCGACGTCGGACCCCACGACCTCCTTCAGCGCGTCCACGTCGGCACTGGCGATGGCGGCATCGATGCGGTCGGCCAGCTCGGAAAGCGCCGCGGCGGAATCCCTCAGGTCGGACTCAATGCCGGCGATGCGCCCCGCTGCTCCCCCGACGCCCGAGGAGGCCGCGTATGCAGCGCGCTGCATGTCGGAGGCCGCGTCCTTCAGCGCATCAACGTCAAGAGATGCCTGGGATGCGACCGAGTCCATGGCTCCAATCAGCTCGTTCATCGCCGGCTTGAGCTCGGTCTCGTAGCGGTTCTTGAAGTCCTGCAGCGCCTCGGAGACGTCGGCTCCAGGCTGCCCCGCGCCGGGCAAAAGGCTCGGGTCGCCTATGCCCGAGACGGCCTGGTCGGCCTCGGCGATGATCCGCTTGAGCTCGTCGCGTGCCGCAGCCAGCGCCTCGCCCGAGGCTCCGCCGTCTTCGAGCGCGCCGCCTGCGGACGCAGCCAGCGAAGACGTCTGCGAAAGCAGCGACTGCACCGTGGACATCAGCTTCGAATACGACCCCACCACCGACGCCGTGTCGGACACCGACGACGACACGCTTCGCATGTGGGTCGAAAGCGCCGGAAGCGTCCCTGAAAGCTGCGCGTCGTCGGCGTAGTTCGACATGCCTTGCGCCAGCCCCAATGCGATTTCGGACAGGGTTTCGACGAACACCTTGTTCACCTGGTAGGACACCGAGTCGGCCCCCTTGTCGGTGATCTTCGGGGCGATGGCGCTCTTCTTCTCGTTGGAGTAGTACACGATGGACGCGTGCTCGGAGCCCTCGGAATAGAACGTCAGCATGTCCTGGCTGAAGGCGGGCGGTATTACGACCGCCGCGTAGTAGCGGCCCGAGTTCGCGCCGTCCACGGCGTCCTCGGCGTCGGTGAACACCCAGTCTATGTCCTCGTTCGCACGCAGGGCCGACAGCACCTGCTCGCCCACGTTCACGCTTATTGGAACCAGGTCGCTCTTGTAGCCCTCGTCCTCGCTGGCAACCGCGACCTTCAGGTTCCCCGTGTTGTCGAACACGTTCCAGCAGGCCAGCACGTTGTACCACGCGAAGATGCACGGCACCACCACCAGGCCCAACGTGATGATGGTGCTGACCACGTTCTTGAACATCCGCTTCATGTCCTCGCGGAAGAGGATGGCGACGTTACTCATGGCCGCCTCCCTTGTCGTCGGCGCTGACGCTGGCGTTGCCGGCGCCGCTGCCCTTTTCGGCCTTGTCGGCGTTGCTGCCGACGTTCCTGCCGCCGCCCTTCCTGACGCGGCTGGACACCAACCCGATCAGCCGGTCGCCCGCCATGTTGCCCAGCTTCATCTGCCTTCGGAAGTTGAACCTGAGCGTTTCGAGCACCACCAGGAAGACGAACGTGACCACCACCCAGCAAAGCCACAACGTGAGCAGCACGACCTTCGCCGTGGGGGTCAGCGCGAACACCGCCACCAGCGCCACAGGCACGAGGATGGCAAGCACAATGGACGCCCTTATCAGCTTCGGGTACAGCTTCTCGAACTTCTCGTAGCGCGCGATGGCGCTGGCGCGGAACTCCTCCTGGTCGGACAGCAGCCGCACGAGCTGCGAGGTGCGGTACCGTCGCGTGGGCATCTCCACCTTCTCGCCGTTGTATATGCCGCTCTGGCGCACCTGGCTGGCCACCATGCGGTTCACGC
>CAQLOA010000225.1 GCA_948829205.1 uncultured Eggerthellaceae bacterium | reverse complement strand
CGCCAAGCGCGTCGGCCTCCATCTGTGCCGTGGCCTCGATGAACTCGTCCATGTCGACGTCCTTGGCGGTGAAGTCGCCGTGCTGGTAGCAGTACATGCAGTAGCTGTCGCTGGGCGAGCCGTCGGCCTCGGTGCCGTGAAGCTCGGGCTCGGGGATGGGCATCGAGCAGCACTGGCAGTAGTATTCCATGGGCATCTCGAAGAAGCGCTCCAGCGGCACCTGGAACGTGGTGCAGATCAGCTTCACCATGTCTATGCCCGGCGAGGTCTCGCCGGTTTCCCATCGCGACACCGCCTGGCGCGTCACGTACAGCTCGCGGGCCATCTGCTCCTGGGTCAGGCCCTTCTCGTTGCGGATCTTCGCGATGATGTCCTTCATTGCCATGGCGGCTTCTCCTTTCGGCAGGCGCGGCCCGTCTCCGGGGCGCGTGGATTCAATCCATTATCCCGCCACAGGCGCCACATGCAAAGCAACGGCCTGTTGCGCGTGGCGCCGGGAGCGCTATTGCGCGTGTCTTTATATCGCACTTCAGCACGGCCGTCTGATACCATTTCGCCCATGAGGAAGATAGGCATCATATCCGACACCCACAACAAGCTTCCCGACCGCGCCCTCGAGGCGCTCCGAGGATGCGACAGGGTGATCCATGCGGGGGACATGTGCAGCCCCGACATCCTCTGGCAGCTGGAATGCGTCGCCCCGGTGTGCGCTGTTCTAGGGAACAACGACCATGCGGACTTCGGCCCGAGCGTGAACCCCAGCGCGTCGTTCGTGGAGGAGGGCGTAAGGTTCGTCGTCGTCCACGAGCCCAGGCACCTTAGGGGCGCGCTGGAAAGCCATGCGGGAGGCACGTCCAAGGTCGTTGCCGTGCACGGCCACACCCATGTGCCGAAGCTGGAGGCCGGGGCCGATTCGCCGTTGTACGACTTCCTGGTGTGTCCTGGCGCCGTGAACCGTTCCCGCGACCCGCTCGGAAGGAAGACCGTCGCGTTCGTCCAGGTCGACGGCGGCCGCATCGAATCCATACGCATCGCCGATTTGGACGGCAACACCGTGGAAGAGGTTCGCGGGTAGCCGAATAGAAGGAAGGGAATAAGGCAAACTATAAGCCCCCTGCCGTGTGCTTTGTTGTATAATCTGCTCACGTTGCGGGCGTAGTTCATCGGTAGAACCTGAGCCTTCCAAGCTCATGAGGTGGGTTCGACTCCCATCGCCCGCTCCAAAAGCAAACATTCGAAGGCCGCCGCATTGGCGGCCTTCGTGCTTTAGTCGTCAGAGGGGTGGCGCGCCCGGCAGGACTCGAACCTGCAACCGCCGGATTAGAAGTCCGATGCTCTATCCATTGAGCCACGGGCGCGCGAGGCGTGCGCTTCGCCCTGCATGGGGCCTTCTTCCGCTGGAAGGCGGGGGGCGTTTTTGCGCGAGGGCAATTATACATCGCCATGTTACCGAATGTTTTCAAACCAGTGCGCAATTCACAACAACGCATGTTTGCCGGTCCGCGCGCGCCGCGCCAGTAACAGACTTGGGCGCATGACGACGCGCGAAGCGTGCATGCCCTCAAGCCTGTTTCGCGCCCAATGGGACGCTTTCCGGTCACTTGCCGAACGGGAAGGCGCCCGTCGAAGACGATTTGGAGGCGATCCACATGGCGGCAATCAACGTAAAAAGCGAGATCATGCCCTTGAAGAAGGTGATGCTTCACAGGCCGGGAGACGAACTTCTGAACCTCACCCCCGACACGCTCGAGCGGCTGCTGTTCGACGACATCCCCTACCTTGAGGTGGCGCAGCAGGAGCACGACGCCTTCGCCGACATACTCCGGTCCGAGGGCGTCGAGGTGGTC
>CAQLOA010000224.1 GCA_948829205.1 uncultured Eggerthellaceae bacterium | reverse complement strand
TCGGAGAACTCGACCAGCTGGCGCACCGAGTGGATGCCGGCGCGCTTGAGGCAGTTGTAGGAACGGACGGAAAGGTCCAGATCCTCGATCTGCTTGTCGAGCTCGGCGTTGGTCTCGGTGTTCTCGGGCGCGAAGATGGAAACCTCTTCGAGCTCGACCTCCTCCTCGTTGTTTGCGAGGGAAAGGAAGGCGCCCATGTACTGGGTGACTATGTTCGCACCGCGGCAGACGGCCTCGGTGGGGCTGATGGACCCGTCGGTTTCCACCTCTAGCACCAAGCGGTCGTAGTCGGTGCGCTGGCCCACGCGGGTGTCCTCGACGTTCATCGTGCAGCGGCGCACGGGCGAGAACAGCGAATCCACCGGGATGATGCCGATGGGGTCCTCGGGGCGCTTGTTGTTGTCGGCCGAGACGTAGCCGCGGCCGATGCCGATGCGGATCGTCATGTCGAGCGTCCCGCCGTCGGCGACGGTGGCGATGACATGGTCGGGGTTCACCAGCGTGAACTCGGTGGGAACCTCGAGGTCGGAGCCCTTCACGACGCAGGGGCCCTCGGCGGAGACGTGCGCGGTGGCGCGCTCGACGTCGTCGGACAAGGGCGCGAACACGAGCCCCTTCACGTTCAGCACGATGTCGGTGATGTCCTCGATGATCCCCTCGGCGGTGGTGAACTCATGCTGCACGCCTTCGATCTGGATGGCCGTGGCCTTCGCGCCGTCGAGGGACGACAGCAGGACTCGACGGAGGGAGTTGCCCAGCGTAGAGCCGTAACCGCGCTCCAGTGGTTCTACTATGTAACGCGCAACGGTGTTGCTGACCTCTTCGGTCGTTATAGCAGGCCTCATGAACTCTGTCATGTGATGTGAGCCTCCTTCTGAAGCAGCGGTTATTTGGAGTAAAGCTCGACGATGAGCTGCTCGCGGATGTCGGCGTCGATCTGGTCGCGGTTGGGAAGCGAGAGGACGGAGCCCTGAAGCTTCTCGATGTCGACCTCGAGCCACGCAGGCACCTGGACGCGCTCGTTGGAGATCAGAGCGCTCTTGATGACAAGCATCTCGCGCGCCTTGGGCGCGACCGACACCAAATCGCCGGGACGCACGCGGAACGACGGGATGTCGACGCGGCGGCCGTTGACGTAGATGTGGCCGTGACGGACCTGCTGGCGGGCCTCGGCGCGCGACTTGGCGAACCCGAGGCGGTAGACGACGTTGTCAAGCCTGCTCTCCAGGATGCGCAGCAGGTTCTCGCCGGTAACGCCCTGCTGGCGGGACGCCATCTCGTAGTAGTGATGGAACTGCTTCTCAAGAAGCCCGTACAGACGCTTGGTCTTCTGCTTCTCGCGGAGCTGCATGCGATACTCGCTTTCCTTGACGCGCTTGCGTCCGGCCTCGCCGGGTGCGTACTCGCGGCGCGAGAAGGAACATTTCTCGGTGTAGCAGCGGTCGCCTTTGAGGAAGAGCTTTGCGCCCTCGCGCCTGCAAAGACGGCAGACTGCACCAGTGTAACGTGCCATTTCTTCGATCCTTTCGGGTTACACGCGACGACGCTTGCGCGGACGGCAACCGTTGTGCGGTATGGGCGTGCAGTCTTGGATGGATGCGATCTCGAGCCCTGCGGCCTGCAGGGTGCGAATCGCGGTCTCGCGGCCGGAGCCGGGCCCCTTCACGAAGACGGAGACCTTGCGAAGGCCGTGCTCCATAGCGACCTTGGCGCATGCCTCGGCGGCCATCTGCGCCGCGAACGGCGTGGACTTGCGTGAGCCCTTGAACCCGACCGTGCCCGCGGACTGCCATGCGATGACGTTGCCCTGGGGGTCGGTGATGCTGATGATGGTGTTGTTGAACGTAGACTTGATGT
>CAQLOA010000223.1 GCA_948829205.1 uncultured Eggerthellaceae bacterium | reverse complement strand
TACCTGACATGGCTTAAGAGCACCACGGACGTGAAGGTGAAGGAGCTGCAGCGCCCGTTCTTCGACCACGTGGAAAGCCCAAAGCCGCTCGCCCCGATACAGGTCGATCCCAAGTATGGCACTCCGGTTGCGCTGGTCCTTTCCGCGAACGACTACTACGTGCCTTACCTGGCAACGTTGCTTCGCTCCATAAAAGACAACTCCTCGGATTCCCGCTTCTACGACATAATCGTGCTGCACAGAGACATCGAGGCCAGGAACATGAAGGCGCTCCAGCGCATGATGAAGGCCGAAAACTTCAGCATCCGCTTCTTCGACACCGACCGCCTGGTGAAGGACCTCGAGAACCGCATCTTCCTGAGGGGGCACTTCAGGCTTGAGACATACTTCCGCCTCTTCATGCAGGACATTATCCCCGCATACGACAAAGCTCTGTATCTCGATGCCGACATGGTCGTCGAGCACGACATCGCGGAGCTGTTCGACACTGACGTGGATGACTACCTGCTTGCTGCGGTCCAGGACGCCGACACCGCCGGTCTGTACAACGGGTTCGAGCCCCAGAAGAAGAACTACATGGACAACATCCTGAAGTTGAAAGACCCGTATTCCTACTTCCAGGCGGGGACGATAGTGTTTAACCTCGACGAGTTCAGGAAGACGTACACGGTCGACGAGATGCTGGAGTACGCGACGTCCTATGACTGGGAGCTGCTGGACCAGGACGTTCTCAATCATTTCGGGGAAGGCCGAGTTAAGTACCTGGACATGCGCTGGAACGTGATGATGGACTGGCGCGACATCCGCGTGGCCGAGATCATAGGTATTGCCCCTAAGCACATCTACGAGGAATACATGGAGGCGCGCAAGGACCCGTACATCATCCATTACGCCGGCCCTGACAAGCCATGGGTGGAGTTCGACTCGGACTACGCCGACTGCTTCTGGGACTACGCCGAGCGCACGCCGTTCCTGCCGATAATCCTCGAACGCGGGCTGAACGCTAGGGTTCGCTACAAGCTCAACGTGAAGAACAAGGGCAAAGACGTGATCCGCAAAGCCTACGGCAAGGTGTTCCCTCCGAAGTCGAAGCGGCGCGAGAAGATGTCCGCGACCATCAGGAAGACTTTGAACATCGAGGAATTCTAACCTTTGAGGTAGTGTTCGATCAGAACATTCTGTCGAAGCCCTCGAGTTTGTAGTATTGGTTTCCTATGCCATATTTCGCGAAGTTCGGGTTGTGGAACGGATCTCCTTTGGCGTAGAAATCCAACCATTTGAGCTGGAATCGGTGCAACTCCTCTAAGAATCGGCGCTTGTGCTCGATTTCAGTAAAAACAACGCCATGCGTTGTACGAGAATCCTCTCTTCTCGAGTACGATTCATGATGCACGAGCGTAGCGTTGGGGGTATATACGTTTACGTAACCTTTTTCAAGTAGCTTTAGACAGAAGTCCACATCATTGAAAGCGACGGCGAGCGTTTCATCGAAACCGTCGAGTTCTTCGAATAGCGAACGCCTGACCATGAGACACGCCCCGGTAATGGCAGAGACATTGCGGGTAAGCTGTTCGTAATAAAAGTAGCACCATGAATGCGCATCGCCCATTTCGGCTGGAACATTCTGCAGAAGCATACTCACGCCGTCGCCTATGACGGCAAGACCGGTATGCTGATAAGTCTTGTCCGGATACATGAGCCTGGCGCCGACGGCTCCGACCTCGTCGCGGGATGCCATTCCGACAAGCTCATCCAGCCAGAAATCATGAATAACTTCGGTGTCGTTGTTTAGAAGCAGGATATGGCTACCGGTCGAGTTTTTGACGCCGTAATTCACCAAGGCAGAGAAGTTGAAGCC
>CAQLOA010000222.1 GCA_948829205.1 uncultured Eggerthellaceae bacterium | reverse complement strand
CCCTAATGCTACGTAGCGGTTGGCGTCGAGGCCGTCGGTCAAGTTGCCCTGCTCAAGGCCGTCGAGGGCGCCAAGGACGTAATACAGCTTGCCGGATTCCATCAAGGTGTCGTCTACGATGAAGGCGACCTGCAGATTCACGGTCTCGCCGGGATCTAACCAGAGGTCGTGGCCAGGGGCCCAAAGTCGCGCCTTGTAGTCCTTCGCGGCGAATGCGCCGGGCGTGGCGAAGGTTGTGGTGTTTGCATCGCGGTCGATGGCGCATATGGCTCCCACGAGGCTCGTGTCTATCTTCACTGACTCATTGTCAGGATTGGTGACGTTGACGTCGACCACTACGATGGAGTTGCCCTCGTTGACTACGCCGTTCTCGTCGATAGACCATCCATTCGTCTTTTCACGCACGCGCTTCAGGTATTTGTAGTTTCCCTGGAATGCGATGACGTCGCGACCTTCGGAAGGCTGGATGTATTCACTGGTGTCGAGGGTTTCGGTCGTGCGTGCGGAAAAGCCGCTCCATTGCAGATCGATCCAGCCGTCCGAATCGTTGACCTGTTCTTGGAAGGAGACGCTGTCTCCGGCATCGAACATGCAGTCCTCGGCCGGAACGCCTTCCACGCGCAAGGTGCTTCCATAGGACGGCAGGTCGTTTTCAATTGCATACGGCACCGGCTCTTGGGCGGCTTGTATGTTCGCGTTTTCGAGGGGGTAGGGATGAGGTTCGTCAATGATGGCGGCGACCCTGCCATACAGCGTGTTGACGATGCCGCTGTAAGGTGGCCTATCTGACGAATTCTTCGGCCTCTCGTTGAAGGGGCCTTCGGCCATGACGAAGTCCGAACCTTGCTCCGGGTCGGATGGGCTGCATGCGAACCATCCGTCGTGGAGGGTCATCGTCTGCGTGCGGCACGTGCCATCGTCGTAAACCGCCGTGATTGTGAGCTCTGTGCCGTCCAGCTGATGTAGGTCGGGCAGTCCGCTTTCGACCTTCAGGTCGCCGAACCACAGGCCGAAGGCAAGGGCTTCGCCTTCATAGGGGACATCGACCGTGGAACCGATTCGCTTGATAAGCCGCAGTTGCGTCTGATGAGCCGGATCGCTTCGGTCCAGACCGTCTTCCACGAAGGAAAGCGAGACCCAGTCATAGGCCCCAAGATGGTCGCCTGTTCCTCGCACGGAAGGTTTCCAGCTGACTGCCTCATCAAGGATCGCGTTGCCTTCCTCGGTGGTGCGGTCATGCGTTTCGGTTGTCACCTGGTACAGCTCGCCCCGGCTGATGGTGGCCTGTACGCGGCTGATGCCGTTGCCCTCGAGCGTGAACTGCATCCCCGTGTAGCATCCGGTGGCGTCGCGGTTCCAGCCTTGGAACGCCGTCTGGCCGTCCAGAGCGAAGGGAACCACGCCGTTGCTCAGCTCCTCTGTCAGCAGGTTGGGTGTTTTGGCATAGGCCCGCGCCTGCAGCTGGCCGAATGGCGACTGGGAAAGCATCAGCGTCGTGCTGCCTCCCACCAATACCAACAACGCAGCGACGCAGGCGGCCACCCGCAATGCCCGTTTCGGACGGTGCATCTTGCGCTTCAAGCCGGAGAAAAGCTTGGAACGTGCGGTGTCTACGCGTTGGGCCTGCACGCAGGCCCCTTCCACGAGTTGCGATGGCGCGTGCTCGCGTTCCTGCGAATCTTTATAAAGACGGACGAAGTCCTTCTCTAGCATAGGTCGCCTCCGTTCTGCTCGGCGAGTTCCAAGCGCAGCGCCTGGCGTGCGCGGCGAAGATGCGAACGCACCGTCGACGGCCTCTCGCCGGTGATGGCTGCTATCTCCCCGGTTCGATAGCCCTCGAAGTAGAAGAGGTGCACGACGATGCGGCACTTCTCCGGCAGCGCG
>CAQLOA010000221.1 GCA_948829205.1 uncultured Eggerthellaceae bacterium | reverse complement strand
CGCACATCCTGCGCAACGCCTCCGGCACCATCCGCATGAAGATCGACGACGTGTTCGGCGAATCGATGACCGACGCCGAGAAGCAGTCGCTGGCAACGCTCGTGTACTACCCCCGCGAGAAGACCGCAATCGCCGTGTCCGGGCTGGACGACCCCTCCGACTGGTACGCCGACACGCTGCTTCGGCTCATCCTTCTGGCCAGGAAGTCCTCGCAGAAGAACACGCGCTCGCGCGTGCGCAAGGCGCTTCCGCCGGAGTTCGCATACATCATGGAAGAGCTGATGACCGAGAACGGCGACCGCGAGGACGACGACGCCTACTACAACGCCATAATAACTGCCGTGATCGAGACCGGCCAGGCCGCCTCGCTCATCCGCGAGTTCTGCCTGCTGGTGCAGCGTCTGTCGATAGACCGGCTGCACATCGTCGGCGACATATACGACAGGGGCCCGCATCCCGACACCATCATGGACACCCTCATGCAGCACCATTCCATCGACGTGCAGTGGGGCAACCACGACGTGGTGTGGATGGGTGCCTCGCTCGGGCAATGGGGATGCATCGCGCACGTCGTGCGCAACTGCGCCCGCTACGGGAACCTGTCCATCCTCGAGGACTCCTATGGGATTAACCTGCTTCCGCTGGCCGAGTTCGCGCGCCGCACCTACGAGGACGACCCCTGCGTGGCCTTCGGGCTGAAGGGCGACCCCGACCTCACCGAGCGCGAGAAGGCCATGAACGTGATGATCCAGAAGGCCATGGCCATCATGCAGTTCAAGGTGGAAGGGCGCCTCATCGACGAGAACCCCAGCTTCGGCCTTGAGGACCGCAAGCTCTTGGACAAGATCGACTACGAGCGCGGCACCGTCGTGCTCGACGGCAAGGAGTACGAGCTGACCGACAAGGTGTTCCCCACAGTCGACCCGGCCGACCCATACGCGCTGACCCCCGAGGAGGAGAACGTCATGCGCCGCCTCGAGCAGGCGTTCGTCGGATGCGACAAGCTGCAGCGCCACATGAAGTTCTTCCTGGACATGGGCGGCCTCTACACCATATACAACGGCAACCTCATGTTCCATGCCTGCGTGCCGCTTAACGACGACGGCTCGCTCATGGAGGTCGACGTGTTCGGGAGCAAGCACAAGGGCCGCGAGCTGTACGACGTCATGGAGCGCTACGTGCGCGACGCCTTCTCAAGCGACGACGAGGACGCCCGCAAGCGGGGGCGCGACCTGATGTGGTACATGTGGCTGGGGGCGGGCTCGCCCCTGTTCGCCAAGAGCAAGATGGCCACCTTCGAGCTGTACCTGATCGCCGAGAAGGAGGCCCGCAAGGAGGAGAAGAACGCCTTCTACAGGCTGATGGACGACGAGGCCGTGATAGACGGCATCTTCCGCGAGTTCGGCGTCGACCCCGAAAGCGGGCACATAATATGCGGGCACGTGCCCGTGAAGGTGAAAGACGGCGAGGACCCCGTGCGCTGCGGGGGCAAGGTGTTCACCATCGACGGCGGCTTCGCCAAGGCCTACCAGCCCACCACGGGCATAGCGGGATACACGTTGATCAGCAACTCGTACGGCTTCGTGCTGGCTGCGCACGAGCCGCTGAAGTCGCGCGAGGCCGCCATCGCCGAAGAGCTGGACATACACTCGTCGAGGCGCGTGGTGGAGACGGTGGACAGGCGCACGCTCATCTCCGACACCGACAAGGGCGCCGAGCTGAAGTCGCAGATCGCCGACCTGCAGGCGCTGCTTGCAGCCTATCGTTCGGGCGAACTGGTCGAACAGGACTAGCCGCACGGGCATAGGGCGTCTGTGCCTTCTGGCTCGCGTCGGCGTCGCAGGGAGTTTCGCTCGACGCGTCGTCGCCTCGAACTAACTCGGCTTCGCCGAGTGGATT
>CAQLOA010000220.1 GCA_948829205.1 uncultured Eggerthellaceae bacterium | reverse complement strand
CCTGGTAGGGCTTCAGCAGCTTGATGCGCTGCTCCCAAAGCTCCGCCGGCTCTCCCATCGACACCCAGATGTCGGTGTAGATCACGTTGGCGCCGGTGCAGGCCTCCTTGACGTCGTCGGTCAGCGTCACGCTGCCGCCCGTCTCGTCGGCGATCTTGGTGCACTTCTCCACCAGCCCGTCCTCGGGCCACAGCTCCTTCGGGCCGCAGCCGACGAAGTGCATGCCGAGCTTTGCGCAGGTGGCCATCAGCGAGTTGCCCATGTTGTTGCGGGCGTCGCCCATGAAGACCAGCTTCAACCCGCGCAGGCCCTGCGGGAAGTTCTCCTCGATGGTCATCATGTCGGCGATCATCTGGGTCGGATGGAACGCGTCGGTCAGGCCGTTCCACACGGGAACGCCGGCGCAGGCCGCGAGCTCCTCGACGAGCTCCTGCGAGAAGCCGCGGTACTCTATGCCGTCATAGAAGCGACCCAGCACGCGCCCTGTGTCCTCGATGGACTCCTTCTTGCCCATCTGGGACGAGCCGGGGTCGAGATATGTGACGCCCATGCCCAGATCGTAGCCCGCGACCTCGAACGAACAGCGGGTACGGGTGGACGTCTTCTCGAACAAGAGGACGATGTTCTTGCCCGCGAGGTACTTGTGCGGGGTGCCCGTTCGCTTCAGGTCCTTGAAGTTGCGGGACAGCTTGATGAGGTAGCGGATCTCGTCGGGGGTGAAGTCGAGGATCTTGAGGAAGCTTCTTCCGGACAGGTTGACTGGCATTTTGGGGTCCTTTCCCTTCGGTTTCGCCCCGCCTTTTGGCGGGGCGTTCTATCTGCATGGCGCCTCACGGCGCCGGGTTTCCGCGTTCTTCCCTACGAGTCGGCGCGCTCGAACGGCATGGACATGCACCTGGGGCCGCCGCGTCCGCGGGACAGCTCGCTCGACGGCATCTCCAGAACGTTCAGGCCCTTCTTGTACAGGAAGTCGTTCGTCACGTTGTTGCGCGAGTAGACGATGATGGTACCAGGTCGGATGCACAGCGTGTTCGAGCCGTCGTTCCACTGCTCGCGCTCGGCGGCGATGCGGTCGCCGGCGCCGCACGGAAGGAGCTCGACCGAATGCCCGACGTACTTCGTGAGGATGTTCTCCAGGTCGTCCTTCAGCTCGACGACCTTCACCTCGCCGCGCGGGGCAGGGGTCAGCTCGAACACCGACAGCGGGCCCATGATGGCCGGATGGATGGTGAACTTGTCGTAGTCCACCTGCGTGAACACCGTGTCGAGGTGCATGAACGCGCGCGACTTCGGGATCTGGAAGGCCAGGATGGTGTCGATGGGCGACTGCCCGGAGTCGAAGATGTCGCGGGCGATGCGGTCGATCGCCTCGGGCTCGGTGCGCTGCGAGATGCCGATGGCCAACGTGTGCTCGTTGATGTTCAGGATGTCGCCGCCTTCGATGTGGAACGTGTAGATGCGCTTGTACCACTCGGGGGTGTTCTTGTAGACGGGGTGGTACTTGAAGATGTAGTCGCCGTATATGGTCTCGCGGTTGCGCGTGAAGCTGTACATGCGGTTCACCGACACGCCGTTGCCGATGCAGGCGAACGGGTCGCGGGTGAAGTAAAGGTTGGGCATGGGGGGAAGGTAGAGCTTCGTGTTGGTGTCGATGAGGTCGGCCAGCGTGTTCTTGGGCGCACCGCCGAGTTCCTGGCGGTTCACGCCTGCCATGGTCTTGAGCACCAGCGACTTGGCGCTCGAGCAGCACGTGCCCAGGTACTCCTTGATGAGCTTCTGGTAGCGCTCGGACCGCACCCCGGCCTCGAGGATGATCTGGTCGACGAACTGCTCGCGCAGCTCCGGGTCGTTCTCCAGCACCTCGGCCATGAGGTCCTCCAGGTAGACCACCTCGACGCCCTCGGACCGGAG
>CAQLOA010000219.1 GCA_948829205.1 uncultured Eggerthellaceae bacterium | reverse complement strand
GTTCTACGCGGCGGCAATCCTGGGCAACACGTCCAACTACTGGATCGCCCGCTTTCTGGGGCATCGCATCATCGACTCGGGCAAGGTGAAGGCGCTGACGCCCGAGCGCATGGCCAAGCTGGACCACTTCTTCGCCAAGTACGGCGGCCTCACCATCGTCATCACGCGCTTCATGCCGTTCTTCCGCACGTTCGCGCCCTTCATCGCGGGCACCGGCCACATGAACTTCGCGAAGTTCACGCTGTGGAACGCAATCGGTGGCGTGAGCTGGGTCAGCCTGTTCGTGCTGGTGGGCTACTTCTTCGGCGGCGTGCCGTTCGTGCAGGAGCATTTCGAGGTCATCGTGCTGGGTATCGTGGCCGTGTCGGTCGCGCCTGCCATCATCGGCGCCATCAAGGGGGCGCTGTCGTCACGCAAGAAGAAGGCGGAAGGCAAGGACAGCGCCGGCGAGCCCACGCTTGACGAGGCCATCGACCAGAAGGCCGGCGAAGGCGCCGCGTCGGTCGAGCGCTACGAGCAGCTGGAGGAAGAGCTGCGCGAAGCCCACGCGCCCGACGAGCTGGAGCACGAGATCACGCACGTGGACGGCGGCGACAAGTAAGCTGCAAAGACCGGCCGTGTGTCAAAAGCGAACGTCCCCCTGACGCATGACGGCGCAATACTCGTGGACGGTTAGCGAACCATGCTTTCCAATGGCGCATTCCGGGCATTCGCAATATACTGATTCCTACCGTAAATCCGCGCGTTTTGCGCCGAATTCCCGGAAGGCAGCACATGGCAGAGGCCCTTTACAACAAGTACCGTCCGCAGATCTTCGAGGACGTCGTCGGGCAGGAGCACATCGAGCGCACGCTGAAGAACGCCATCGCGTCCGACAAGATCAGCCACGCGTACATGTTCACAGGCCCGCGCGGCACCGGCAAGACCACCACCGCGCGCCTGCTTTCGAAGGCGCTGATCTGCGAGAAGGGCCCAACGCCCGACCCCGACGGCACCTGCGAGGACTGCCAGCTCATCGCGTTCGGCGAGCACCCCGACGTCTACGAGCTGGACGCCGCCAGCCGCACCGGCGTCGAGAACGTCCGCGAGGAGATCATCGGCAAGGTCAGCTACGCCCCCACGCGCGGCCGCTACAAGGTCTACATTATCGACGAGGTGCACATGCTGTCCACGGCAGCGTTCAACGCGCTGCTGAAGACGCTGGAAGAACCCCCCGACCACGTCGTTTTCATCCTCTGCACCACCGACCCTCAGAAGGTCCCCGAAACCATCCTCTCGCGCTGCCAGCGCTTTGACTTCCGCCGCATCGCGTCGGAGGAGCTGATTTCGCGCCTGGGGGCCATCTGCGAGATGGAAGGCGTGCGCTTCGATGGCGACGCGCTCGACCTGATCGCCCACAGGGCGCAAGGCGGCATGCGCGACGCGCTGACGTCGCTGGACCAGCTGATTGCGTTCGGCGAAGGCGAGGTGACCACCGAGCTGGCCGAGCGCCTGCTTGGCTCGCTGGATTCCAGCGACCTGGCCGACATCGTGAAGGCGATAGGCGAGCGCGACGCGGCTGCATGTTTCCGCTGGACCTCCCAGTACATGGAGACCGGCGCCGATCTGGTGCAGTTCGTGGCCGACCTCACGAGCCACATGCGCGACATGTACGTCATGTCGCTGGCCGGCGCCGACGTCGCGCTGGAAGTCACCGAGGCCGGGCGCCGCGAACTCGAAGTCGAGCTGGGCTGGTACGGGACCGAGCGGCTTGCCCGCATGCTGTCGGTGCTGGGCGATTTGGCGAACGAGCTGAAGACGTCCACCAACCAGCGCCTTTCCTTCGAGATCGCATTGACCCGCATGGTGCGTCCCGAATCGGACCTGACTCTGGCGTCGCTTGCCGAGCGCATCGAGTCGCTGGAACGCGGCATGGC
>CAQLOA010000218.1 GCA_948829205.1 uncultured Eggerthellaceae bacterium | reverse complement strand
CCCGCGTTGAAGGGGTTCGCCACCTTCTCCTCGATGATGGTCTTCAGAACCTTGAGCTTCTCGTCGCGATCGGATGTGATCTCGCGCGCATAGCCCAAGAGCTGCTCCAAGATGTGGATGTCGTAGTCGATGTCCTGCCCGAGCCTAATGCGGTCGAGGTCAGTCGGGTCCACCTTGATCTTGGACGATGCCATGTACTCGGAATAGTCCTCCTCGTCGTCGAACATGAAGGATTCCATGTCGTGCTCCGCGATGAGCGCCTCCGCACGGTCAAGCATGCGCTTGGTCTTTAGGTTTCCCTCATAGATGCGCTCAAGGGTGATGCGGAAGGCGTCGATGGAGCTCTCAAGGCGCTTCAGCAGATTCACGCGCATGAGGTTGGCCACCGCCTGCGTTCGGTTGATCTGGCTTTCGAAGTCGCGCCCCCAGGTGTCGCCGTACATGTCGACGTATTTCTGCTGGCGCATGGGCATGACGTAAGCCAGCTGCTGGTATTGGGCGAACGTGAGGCTCGCTATCATGTCGTTGAGATCCGCGATGGAGGGAAGCTTCCCCTCGGAGTCGATGGGAGGGTGCTTGGAGATCGGTTTCTGCCGCTCCGGGAACTTCGTGTCGCCCGCTGTGTAGTATTTGTCGATGTGCTTGCGCGAGCGCGCGATGGTCAGCACGTCCAAGAGCTTGAAGTAGTCGGCGTTGACTGCAGCGACGAACGATTGCGTGGTGCGCTCCTCGTCGTCGAGCTTGCTCCATTCCTGGAAGCGCTGCTGCGCTCGGCGCGTGACGTTGTTGATGGAAGGGATCCCTTCCTCTGCCAGGTACTCGTCGTCGCCCTCGGTGATGATCTCGATCTGATTGCGAAGGTCCAGCAGGCGGTTGTTCACCGGCGTCGCCGACAGCATGAGCACCTTCGTGCGTATGCCGCTCTTTATGATGTCCTCCATGAGGCGGTCGTAGCGGCTGCGCTTGGTGGTGTCGGTGGGCTTGTTGCGGAAGTTGTGCGACTCGTCGATCACGATGAGGTCGTAGTTGCCCCAGCGCAGCGTCTCAAGGTTCACGTCTCCCGAGTAGCCCGAATAGCGCGAGAGGTCGGTGTGGTTGAGCACGGTGAAGTTGAGGCGGTCGTCCGCGAGGACGTTTCGCTCGTCGTTGTCGGCGGCGTAGAGCGTCCAGTTCTCGCGCAGGCGCTTGGGTGCGAGCACGAGGATCCGGGCGTTGCGCTCCTGGTAGTACTTCATGACCGCGAGGGCCTCGAACGTCTTGCCGAGGCCTACGCTGTCGGCGATGATGCAGCCCTTATACTTCTCAAGCTTGTGGATCGCGCCGACGACGGCATCCTTTTGGAAGTCGTAGAGCTTGTTCCAGATGACCGAGTCCTCTAGGCGGAACTCGGGCTTGATGGGATCGTTTTCCGAGTCCGACATGAAGTCCCTGAACAGGTGGTAGAGCGTGAGGAAGTAGATGTATTCCGGTGGGTTCTCCCTGTAGAGCGTCTGCACCTGCTCGGCCACGGCCTCGGTGACATCTTCGACCATCTCGGGACTGTTCCATACGCTGTCGAACATGTTTCTTAGGCCGTCCGCCTCGCTCGATCCCTCGTAGTGGCTCACACCCATGACAGTGTGTGGCTTGCGGTCGTAACCCAGGCCCTCCATGGTGAAGTCAGCCGAAGCACCCATGAAGCCCTGGTCGTTGGAGAGTGCGTTGTGCACGTGGTAGGTCCCTCCGGGCTGCACCATACCGCGATGCTTCGCGGAACGGAACTCGGTCTTCTCCCTTATCCACTCTGCGCACTCGCGTGCCAGGGCGCGCTGGTTCAGGTTGTTGCGAAGCGTGAGCTCCAGCCCGGTGCCTCCAATGCCGCGCTCGCGCTCGCGTCGGGCTAGAACGAACTCCATCGGCTCTTTCGAGCTCTGCATCTTCTTTAT
>CAQLOA010000217.1 GCA_948829205.1 uncultured Eggerthellaceae bacterium | reverse complement strand
ACCGCGAGGTGACGCTCGACCTGCCGGACATGCTGTCCATGCTCGAGCTCGACGACGCCGCCATCGACGCGCAGCTGAAAGGCACGGGCGCCACGTTCTTTGAGCGCTCGGCGTTGGGTTCCGGCGAGGACTACGAGATGGTGAAGCTTCCTGCGGACGTCGCGCTGGTGGACGCCGCCGCCATGTACGCCTCGGGCGTCAGCAAGCTCACCCCCTCGCAGGCTGCGACGCTGCTGAACGGTTCGTGGGACCTTATGATAGAAAGGTCCAACGGCCTCGACATGTCGCTTCACTACGCAGACTTCAAGTCGGGCAACGAGACGAATGCTATAACGAACGCGATAGCCGCCGAAGGCCTCGAGCGCGGCACCGTCACCGATTCCGGGGACAACGACGGATACGGAAACCATTTCACCCAGGGAACTATCATGATCAACGGCGTTGTCTACGACTGGACTGTCTCGTCCGTGGCGCTGAAGGACGTCTATTCCATCAAGGGGCTTCCCGACGACGCCGTGTACGTAGGCATCCGCATCAAGAAGGGCGCCGAGTAGCCTGATTCCCCTGCAGCCTGCCGGATGTAGGTCTGTTTGGATTTGCTGCATGCCGCATGTGGCTGGAGCAAATGGACATGAAGCCTGCTTTTGGCATTGCAGACGTCGTCAGGCATGCATGTCAACGCAGTGGCGCAGACAATCTGCGCTTTTATGCGTTTGTTTCGAAGCATAGGGAATTTGGAGGCGACGAGCGGATTCGAACCGCTGATAAAGGCTTTGCAGGCCTCTGCCTTACCACTTGGCCACGTCGCCGTCCGCGATAGGCTGGTGATTGCTAGGTCTTCCATCGGGTAAAAAATGGACCGGCCATTTGGTCGGTCCATTCGTTTTCAATGGAGCGGACAACGGGGTTCGAACCCGCGACCCCCACCTTGGCAAGGTGGTGCTCTACCAGCTGAGCCATGTCCGCATTGCGCAGATTATATTACTTGAAGGCCTGGGGCATTGCAAGCGCAAATCTGCGAATTTCCATAACACCCTATTGGGTGGTGATGGTGCCGTGAGGGAAGATGACCATCAGCACGATCAGCGACACCATGAATACGATGGCGCACACTATGGTGATCCTGTCGAGGTTCTTCTCTATGATGCTTGTTCCGGTCTGCGTGGAGTACATGGAGCTGGCAATCATCTCGGAGATGCCTGTCCCCTTGCCGGAGTGCATGAGAATGAAGATGATGAGGCCGATGCCCGACAGGAACATCAGCACCAGGAAAATAATTACCAACGGAGTCAACTTGTTGCCTCTTCCAAATCGCTTTCATGCGTACGAATAAACTAGTATATCCAAACGACAAACCCTAGGCAAGAAGGCTCTCTCCTGTCATTTCCGGTGGAACGGGCAGCCCTATTGCCGAAAGAAGCGTCGGTGCAATGTCGGCGAGCTTCCCATCCTGATTCCTCAGCCCTAGGCCGGCCCCGCTCTCGTCTATCAGCACGAACGGGACCTTGGCCGTGGTGTGAGCAGTGAAGGGCGACCCGTCTTCGGCAAGCATCTTGTCGGCGTTTCCGTGGTCGGCAGTGAGCAGCGTGAAGGCGCCCTTGTCGGCCATGGCGGCAAGCACCTCGCCAACGCCTTCGTCTACCGCCTCGACGGCCCTGACGGCCGCAGGGATGACCCCGGTGTGGCCAACCATGTCGCAGTTTGCGAAGTTCACTATGTATACGTCTGCGGCATCAGAGCGTATGGCCTCGGCAAGCGTTCGCGCAACCTCCGGTTCGCTCATCTCGGGCTGCAGGTCGTAGGTGGCGACCTTCGGGCTTGCAATGAGCTTCCGGCACTCCCCTGCCTTTTCGGCCTCGATTCCTCCGTTCAGGAAGAACGTGACGTGAGCGTACTTCTCGGTCTCGGCGATGTGGTACTGCGAAAGCCCCGCGCCGGACAGCACGTCGGCCAGCACGTTCTCGGGGAACTCCTTGGAAAATGCGACCGGCGCGTCGATCGTGGGGTCGTATTCGGTAAGGCAAACGAACTCGACGTCGGGCCTGCGCTGGCGGTCGAAC
>CAQLOA010000216.1 GCA_948829205.1 uncultured Eggerthellaceae bacterium | reverse complement strand
CATGGTGATGGCGCGCGGGGTGGTCTCGCCGTTCGTGTGGCGCTGGCTTCCCCAGCCCTGGCAGATGAACGGGGCGTCGGCCTCGGACATTATCTTGGCCAGCTCGCGTATGCGGTCGGCGGGGATCTGCGTTATCGGCTCAGCCCATTCCGGCGTCTTCTCCACCTTGTCGTAGCCCGTGCCCATGATGTAGTCCGTGTAGGACTTGTGCTGGCCGCGCGCCGACTCGGGCATGGTGTCCTCGTCGTAGCCGACGCAGTAGCGGTCCATCAGCGCCTTGTCCACCCTGCCGCCGGTCATCCACTCGTGGGCGAGCGCCGCGCACAGTGCCGCGTCGGTTCCGGTGCGGATGGGCTGCCACTCGTGCGCATAGCCCGACGAGGTCTCGTTCAGCCGGTAGTCGATGTTGATTATCTGGCCGCCGCGTCCTTCCACGGCCTCGCGCACGCGGGCGAAGTCCCACACCTGGTTGAGGCCGCCCATGCGGGTCTCGGCGGGGCTGTTGCCGAACATGACCACCAGGTCGGAATGGGCCTCGGCCTCACTGAACGAGCTGGCGTTCACGTTGTCGTAGGGCGAGTAGGCGCTGGCCGGCACCCCCAGGGTGACGTGCGTGCCCTCCTCGGTCAGGTTCTCGGCGCTTCCAAACATGTAGGGCATGGCCGCGCTCATCATGTTCGTCGAGTAGTCGTAGTGGCGCGTCAACGACCCGCCGATGCAGTTGAGCAGGCGCTGCGACGGGTTGCCCGTCGTGGAGTACATGCCCGTGGCGTAGATCGTGAAGATGGCGTCGTTGCCGTACTCGTCGATCGTGTGCTTCAGCGCGTCGACGATGGTGTCGATGGCCTCGTCCCAGCTGATGCGCTCGAACTTGCCCTCTCCGCGCTTGCCTACGCGCTTCATGGGGTACATCAGGCGGTCCGGGCTGTTGAGCCAGCGCCGCATGGTGCGGCCGCGCAGGCATGCGCGCGACTGAAAGTCGGCGTCGCCGATGTTGTCGGTCTCCATGTACAGCGCCTTGCCGTCCTTGGAGTGCCATTGGAATATGCAGTTGCCTCCGCAGTTGACGTTGCACTGGCTCCAGTGGATGGTCTCCTGTCCATCCGCATGGGCGAGCGGGACCGAGCTCCCGAAGAGCTGGTCGGCGGCGGCTCCTCCGACGCCGACCGCGGCAAGCCCTCCCAAGGCTCCTGCCGCCTTTGCGAACGTACGCCGAGTCATGCATGTTGCATCCTTCGACATAACATCCTCCTCCTTCTCTCCAATAAGCTGCCGGCACCTTCCTGCCGGCCTTGCCCCGAAATGTAGCGTTTCGCGCGCGGGGCTTGTCCTATAAAACTGATGAATTTGCAAAATATCATGCTCGAACTGCGGGTTCTTCGTCGCAAGGCTTTTGTATAGGTGCTGTTGGCTTTGCGTAGGGTGTGACGGGGGACGTCCCCTGATACGCCCCGCACGAACCGTCGCGATATACTTTGCTCATGGAGACGGAGAGGCTGATATCTTTTTTCAGGCCCGACCTTGCCATGATGGGCTACGGGCTTTTCCTGGCGGTGAACGCCGCCGGAGTGTGGGGAGGGGTGTTCCCCTTCCTGCCCCTCGAGTTCCAGACGCCTGAGATCGTCTTCTGGTTCTTCCTGGCGCAGGCGTCGGTCTATTCCGTCAGCTACTTCGCCAGCGCCGTTGGGTCGTACTGGCTGCCAGGGCCCACCCGCCGGTTCATGGTCCTGCTCGCGGCCGTTCCCTATTTCGCTGGATGGGCGTGCCTCGCGTGCGCCATGTACATGGACTCTTTCGCCCTGCAGCTTTTCGTGGCGGGCGGTGCGCTTCTGGGGCTGGGGTCGGCCGGCTTCTTCATGCTGTGGCAGCGCCTGTTCGCCGGAAGCAGCCCCGACGCGGGGAACCGCGAGCTGATGCTTGGGACGGCCTACGCGTCGGTGATCTACTTCGCGCTGCACCTGATACCAAGCGCGGTCACGGTGTACCTGATCCCGACGGTGTTCCTGCCGGCGTTCGGGCTTGCCATCATCGTGCTCAGCCCCGACATCGACGCCACGCAGTCCATGTTCGAGGACG
>CAQLOA010000215.1 GCA_948829205.1 uncultured Eggerthellaceae bacterium | reverse complement strand
CCCAGGTAGAGCGCCTGCATGCCTCCAAGACTTTTTCAAACGGGCGACCCGATTGACTGAATCTAGCGTTTTTCTGCCAAAAACGGCAGAAAAACGTGCAAGGGATGTCGCGACGTCCGGCAGCGCGTCGAAAGCGGCGTCCACTGACACGCCAAAAGCGAACATCCCCCGACACATCAATCAAAAATGCAGGATTGGCAAGCGAGCGGCGCCCGCTTTTCTTGCTAGGGCGCGAGTGGCCGGAAGGCCCGCGCGCAGGTTGCGCAGCGAACGGAAACGTCCAGTGGACGTTTCCGCCGAGCGAGCCATTGCTTGAGCACGGGCCTTCCCGGCACTCGCGCCTAGTCTCGCTCGTCCTTGCCGCGGACGGTGATCTCCTGCTCCTTCACGGCCACGCGGGAATGCGGAGGCACCGAGAACGTGACGAACGTGGACCCGGCCACCACCGACCCCTCGCCTATGACGGTCTCGCCGCCCAGCACCGAGGCGTTCGAGTAGATGGTCACGTTGTCCTCGATAGTGGGATGACGCTTCACGCCCGACAGGCGCTGGCCGCCGCGCGTCGAAAGCGCACCCAGTGTGACGCCCTGGTACAGCTTCACGTGGTTGCCTATGACGGTAGTCTCGCCGATGACGACGCCCGTTCCGTGGTCGATGCAGAAGTACTCGCCGATCTTCGCGCCCGCCCCGATGTCGATGCCCGTGCCGGCATGGGCCAGCTCGGTCATGATGCGCGGGATGATGGGCACGTCGAGCTCGTAAAGGATGTGCGCCAGGCGGTACACGTATATGGCGTAGAGGCCCGGGTATGAGAAGATGACGTCCTCCTTCGACTGGGCCGCAGGGTCGCCGTCGAAGATGGCCTGCACGTCGGTGAGCAGCTTGCGCTGCACTTCGGGTATGGCATCGAAGAACTTGGTGCACACGTAGGCCGCGCGGTCGGCCACGTGCGCCGGCACGCACTCGTAGCAACGCGTGCTGTCGGTCGCGTTCGCGCACTTGTCGTCCATGTAGGATATGGCCAGCACTATCTGCTGCCGAAGGTCGCGCTCAACCTGGATCAGAATCTCGCCGATGAAGTACTCGGGGCTAGTCTTGGGGGACAGCATCTCCTCGCCGAAATAGCCTGGGAATATGACCCTGCGCAGCTTCTTCAGCACGTCCTTGATGACCGAGCGGCTGGGCCATCTCTGGCCCGGCTTCGTGAAGAATATCTCGTCGGCCTCGTAGTTCTTCTCGATGGCCTTGACTATGCGATCAAGATTGTCCCCGAACATCGGTCCTCCTCGACGTCTTGCGACGCGTCGTGTTCTTCGGCTTCGCCGCGGCGCTCTTCGACGCGGCCTTTCCACCCTTTGAGGCCTTCGGCTCGCGCTCTTCGGCCTGGGCCGCAGCCTCTTCGACCTCGACCGCTCCGGCTTCGGCTTCCGCCTCATCGACCTCCGCGTCCGCAGGCGCGTCGTCTTCGGCCACTTCGGCCATTCCGGCCCCCAGTTCCTTGAACTTCTCCTTCATTGTAGCGTTCCCTCGCGTGAGCCTCTTCACCGTGAGGGACTCGGCCTTGTCGTTGGCCAGGCGAAGGTTGCGCTCGGAGCCCAGCAGGTTCTCCTTGATCTTGTTCAGATGGTCGATGGACTTGTCTATCTCGTCTATGGCCTTCTGGAACCTGTCGGCCGCGCGCCGGTAGTTCGTGCCGAACTTCTCCTTGAAGTCCTCCAGCCTCTCCTCGAAGTCGGTGACGTCGATGTTCTGCTGGCGAACCATCTCCAGCTCGTGCTTGTATCCGGCGGCCTTCTTGGCCTCGTTGCTCAGCAGCGAGATCAGCGGGATGAAGAACTGCGGGCGTATGACGTACATCTTCTCGTACTCGTAGGACACGTCCACGATGCCGCGGTTGTAGAGCTCGCTGTCCGACTCAAGAAGGCTGACCAGCACGGCGTACTCGCAGTTCTTCTTGCGGCGGTCGGCATCCAGCTTCTTGAAATGCTCGGAATTCTTCTTCCTTCGGGTGGAGTCGTCGGCCTCGTTCTTCATCTCGAACATGATGGACACCAGCTCGATGCCGTCCTCGTCGAA
>CAQLOA010000214.1 GCA_948829205.1 uncultured Eggerthellaceae bacterium | reverse complement strand
GACCACGCCCAGGCCCTTGCCTTCCAGATAGGAGACGAGCTGCTTCTTCTGCTCGAAGCCTCCGTGGTCGCTTGCGATGCTGATGCGCATGGGCTCCTCCTGTCGGGACGGCTTGCGTGCGGGCGTCAGCGGGGCGGAAGGTCCCGGAAGGACACCCCGCATGCGTCTTGCATTTCGGAAGCTGATATTGTACCAGCCCTCAGCAGCCTTGGCTCGCAGCCCGAGCAATCGACGACGGCCGAGGCCGCGCCGTCCACGCCGCCTTTGACGTGTGCGTCCAGCACGGGCACGTCGCACGATTCGGCGAACTGCAGGTCAGGGGGTTCGCCAGACGGCCGCGCGGGATCGCCTGCGAAGTTTGCAGACGTGGTGGCAAGGGGCGAACCGGCAGCGCGCGCAAGCGCAAGTGCGCACTTGGAATCCGGCATGCGGAGCCCCACCGTGCCGTCGGCGGCGATGTAGGCTGGCGGCACCTCGCGCGAGGCCCACACGACGAGCGTCAGCGGGCCGGGCCAGAACGCGTCGGCCAGCCTTTGCGCGTAGCCGGGCACGTCCATGCCGTACGTGTCGAGCGCCGACTTGTCGCCGACGAGCCAAGCGATGGGCTTTTCGGGCGCGCGCCCCTTCGCCTCGGACAGCTCCCAGGTGCCTTTGGCATGCTCGACTGCCACGCCGATCCCCCACACCGTGTCCGTGGGGAAGATGAGCGGGCCGCCTGCCCGCAGCACGCCTGCCGCCTGTTCCATTCCGATAACCATGCAAAGCACTATACCCCAGGTACATGCGTTATGTGCGCACGCGCGTCCCGTGCTCAAACAATGGCTCGCTCGGCGGAAACGTCCACTGGACGTTTCCGTTCGCTGCGCAACCTGCGCGCGGGACGCGCATGCGTCCATAGAACAAGCTTGAAGTTCAGAACATGCCCAGTTACGGGAAGGGAGCGGTTTCCTTTCGAAGCGGTGGACGGGCGGCCCGCTGGTGGATAATCGTGAAAAAGCCGGAACGAAGGGGGCGCCATGAGCAGCAGCCACGAAAGGCACGAAAGCGTAAAGGAGCGCCGCGAGGAAAGGCGCGAGAAGGACAGGGACATACTGGCCAAGGAGCAGCCAACGGTGCTGAAATCGTCCGACTACGACCCCGAGCTGCCCGCGATGCAGGAATTCGAGGTGGACGAGGGCGGCCCGAAGGGTTCAACGCGCAAGCATCCCGGGCTTATCTGGGCAATCATCGCAATCGTGGCGGTGGCCGTGCTAATCGTCGCCTTCGTTGTGGCCGGCGACTGGTTCACACCCAGCCAGGCCGAACGGGAGGCCCAGGCGCAGTTCGAGGAGCAAGTGGTTCCCGAGGACCTGGGCGAAGGCGGCAGCGCCAGCCGTCTGTAGAAGGCGCGGTGATGGGCCGGGGCTGGAGAGGTGGAGGCGAGGTAAGCCAAAGGAGCCGAGAAATCCACTCGACGAAGCCGAGTTAGTTCGAGGCGACGACGCGTCGAGCGAAACCTCTCCAGCCCCGGCCCCACGCCTCGCAATTCCGCACAGGACGCATGCCTACGAGATCAGCTTCGAGGCCTCGACACGCTTGATGTACCACGTCATGAACTTCTGCAGCGGCACGCGCAGCGCCAGCCCGATGATGGCGACAGGTATCAGGAACAGAGCCAACTCGCCCATCTGCACCCAGAAGTCGTTGCCGTAGATGCCCATCATGGCGGCACGCATCGCGTCCACCACGTGCGTCGCGGGAAGCCACGGGCTGACTGCCTGCACGAAGGGAGGCATTATCTGTAGTGGGAACGATCCTCCGCAGCCCGTCACCTGCACGATCAGCATCAGCACCGCTATGGCCTTTCCCAGGTTCGCGAACGTGGCCACCAGCGTGTAGATGGTGAACGTGAACACGAGGCCGGCCAGCCAGAAGCAGAGCATCAGAAGCCAAGGGTGCACCGCCTGCACCTGCAGGAAGAAGATGTTCCCCAGCCCCATTAGCGTCGACTGCAGCAGCGACACGAACGCCACCGAGCAGAAGCGCCCTATGAAAGTCTCCCAGGGTTTCGGGTCCTTCAGCTTCGACAGCGCCTTCT
>CAQLOA010000213.1 GCA_948829205.1 uncultured Eggerthellaceae bacterium | reverse complement strand
GGATGATGGTTCCCGACTGGTCCTGCGTCTGCGCATTGAACGCCTGGCAGAACTGCATGATGTTGACGCCCTGGGCGCCAAGAGCGGGGCCTACGGGAGGCGCAGGGTTCGCCCCTCCTGCAGGGATTTGAAGCTTGATGAAACCGGTTACGTTCTTGTCAGCCATGTTGGGTACCTCTCTAATGTCGAATCAATTCGTGTTGCGTTTCGAATGCCTTTGAACCAACCGCATCTGCGAGAAGCCCCGGTCCACTCGGGCACAGACGCTTGAGTCCATCAGCCAATGGAATGTCTTCGCTAGATCTTCTCCACCTGCTCGAACAGAAGCTCGACGGGGGTCTCGCGGCCGAAGATGGAAATCATGACCCTGACCTTGCCAGCCTCGGGCATGACCTCGGAAACGAGGCCGTCGAAGTCCTTAAGCGGCCCGTTGGTGACATGTACGGCCTGGCCGACCTCCATGTCGGTCGAGGTCTTCTTGGGCGCCTCGACGCTGGTTCGCTTCATGATCTTGTTGTACTCGTCGCGGGTGAGCGGAGACGGCTTTCCCTGGCTTCCGACGAAGCCGGTGACTCCGGGGGTGTTGCGCACCGCAGCCCAGCTGCGGTCGTCCATCTCCATGCGGACGAGAACATACCCAGGGAAAACCTTCTTCTCGCTGTCGACACGCTTCCCGCCGTCCTTGATTTCGGTGACGGTCTCCGTCGGGATCTCGATCTTGAACACGTTGTTCTCGAGCCCCATGGTCTCTATGCGAGTCTCAAGGTTTGCCTTGACTTTGTTCTCGTAACCTGAATAGGTGTGAAGCACATACCACTTCTTAGACATGCCTAGCCCTCCGTAGTCGCCTCGGTCGAGCCTGCATCCTGCGCACCATCGGAGCCTGTGGAGCCGTCGGTGGCCGCAGACGACGCATCGGCTGCGCTGGAGGCGTCTGAGCTCGACATGTCCATGCCGCTTCCGTCGGTGGAGACGGAGGTCTCTTGGTAGCTGAAGGCGCTGAACCAGTCGATGGAAGACGGGTCGGCACCCGAGATCAGCACGAGCAGCGGCGTGACGATGAGATTGTCGAGTATCGCAGTGAAAACGCCGAAGAACACCAGTGCTGCCACGACGACGCCGCTCCACCGCAGGACGTCGATCCTGGTCGGCCAGGTGACGCGCTTCATCTCGGCGCGGACGTCGCGAAGGAACTGGAAGCGCTTCTTCTTGGGCTTCGAATCCTCGGCCTTCTTCGAAGCCTTCTTGGACTCGGAGGATTCCTTTGCGTCGGTTGCCTTGGAATCGTCGCGCTTCTTGAGGATGGAGCGCTTTGGCTCTTCGGAGGCCTGCTTTGCAGAATCGTCGGCCTTGGGGGAATCCCCCTGCTCGACGAGCTCCTCCGCCTGCTCGCGCTCGGCCTTTCGGGCCTGGCGGGCCGCTGAGGCCTTCGCTCTCTGAGTCTTCGATTTCTTCGCCATCGGTAATAGTTCCTTCTGATGCTATTTCCACTACTCAGCAAACACGGGAAGCGATGCCTCCCTACTTCTAACGCCAAACAAGCAGCCCGACTTCGGCTGCTCTCTAAAACAAGCTGGCAGGCCAGGAAGGACTCGAACCCTCAACTTTCGGTTTTGGAGACCGACGCTCTACCAATTGAACTACTGGCCTGTATATCTGACTACTAACCTGCTATCGCGTCTCGCGGTGCAAGGTGTGATGCTGGCACCACTTGCAATACTTCTTCAGCTCGATGCGATCGGGGTTGTTCTGCTTGTTCTTTTTGGTCGTGTAGTTACGGCGCTTGCAGTCAGTGCACGCCAGTGTGACCAAAGTACGCATGAATATCCCTTCTGTGCAAACAAATATGCGAGCTTTTGATTATACACATGAAAAGCCGTTATGCATAAAACAGGAGGCTCGCACTTTCGCGTGAGCCTCCTGTTCCGAAAAGCGCTGCTACTTGATGATCTTGGTGACTCGACCAGATCCGACGGTACGGCCGCCCTCGCGAATAGCGAACTTGAGGCCGTCCTCCATCGCCACGGGGTGGATGAGCTCGCCGGTGATGGTGACGTTGTCGCCAGGCATGACCATCTCGG
>CAQLOA010000212.1 GCA_948829205.1 uncultured Eggerthellaceae bacterium | reverse complement strand
GCGTGGGCGAGCTGGGCATACACTTCCTAACCATCGCGATCGTGCTGTTCGCGTACTCCAGCCTTGTGGGCAACTACTTCTACGCCGAGGGGAACATACTCTTCATCAAGGACGACAGGCGGCTGCTGCTGGCGTTCCGCATCTTCTGTCTGGCGGCCATCTTCTACGGGTCGGTGAACAACTTCACGCTGGCCTGGAACCTGGCCGACATATTCATGGGATGCATGGCCATCATCAACCTGGGCGCCATCCTGGCGCTTGGGAAGTGGGCGTTGAAGGTGCTGGACGACTACGCCAGGCAGCGGAAGCTGGGCGAGAACCCGGTGTTCTACGCCGACTCGATAGAGGGCCTTCCGCCGACGGAATGGTGGTTCAGGCATGACGACGTCCGCTACGAGGAAGCGCTGGAGGGCACGTTGCCCATGAATGGCGCATGAGTTCGGAAGGCAGGTCGGCGCGTGCGTCGGCGTGGGTCGTGCGCATTGCGTATTCGGCCGTTTTCGTGCTGAACGTCACGTGCGCGCTGCAGTTCATCTTCGCACCCGCGTCGTTCGCGGGGGCATACCAGCTGTCCGGTGCCGCAGGCGAGGCCGCCGTGCGTGGAATCGGCGTGACCTTCCTGATGTGGAACGCCACCTATCCGCTGTTCGTGGCACGGCCCTGCCGCCACATGGCGCTCGGCGCCGTGGTGCTCGTGCAGCAGGCGATAGGGTTCGCGGGCGAGACCGCCATCCTGCTGACGCTTCCGCCCGCGGGCTTCGACGTGCTGGCGTCGTCCATGCTGCGCTTCATCGCCTTCGACGCCGCCGGGCTCGTCGTCATGGGCGTGGCGTACGCATGGCTTGTAATCGATGGACGGTCCCGGCGCTGTGTGTGACGGCAAACGTCCCCTGTCGCACCCTGTCACACGGCAAACTCACACCAGGCCAGACGTACATCTAAAGCCGTTTCGCGTTTTCGCGAACCTCCGCAAGGATGCTTTCCCCAAGCCTCCCGCACGGGACTCCGTTAGATTCCACGTCGCCCAGCGACTGCTCGACCGCCCCTTCGATCGACGTCGCAAGCTCTTCGAGCCTTGCCATCGCGCGTTCCTTAGGGACCCTCATCGATTCGGACGCCTTCTCGAACGATTCGCAGGTCACCTCTTCCAGGCGTCGGGCCCCTCCGATGGACATCGCCAGACGTGTTGACAACCTGTTGTAGCACGACGTGCAGAGGAGGTCGTATGCAGGTGCCAGCCTAAGTTCTCGCCATGACGGGTCTCGCAGCAGGGCGAAATTCTTCAGGTGCGAGTCGCAGTTACCGATCAGGTAGTTGAAGGCGACGGCCTCCCACAGTTTCCAGATGTCGGAAATCGGGTCCGTGGATGCGTATCCAACCAGCTCGGTCACCTTGTCGAGGTAAGACGTGCCCCCGTCTTCGTACTTATGCTCGGGAACCGTGCCCGTTGCTTGGCAGAGGTCCTCTTGGTGGAGGCGCGCAGGCGCAGCCATTCCGTCGATTTCGCGCACGGATCCGGAGAGGTCGCGGTCGAAGCGTTTCGTGCAGATGATGGGGGCGCCTGCGTCGATGAGCTCCACGTCGGGGACGTCGATGCCTAGCTTGCCCGCAGCAATCATGCAGACGGCTTCGTTCGTCGACGAGTCCGGAAACAAGGGGCTGGCAGGTTTTAGGATATGGGTCGACGGCGCCAGTCCCGAAGGCTCGTACCATTTTTCGTCAGGACCGCGGTATAGCGCGACTTTTGCCTGGCTTCCGGCCAGCGAGAAGCGAGCCCTTTCGCTGACTTCTGCCGCGACGGGGTAGCTTTGCCTCACGAGCCTTTGCAGCATTTCTTCGTCGATGGGGGCGTAACCGTCCTCGATCGCCTCTGCCGGGCCTTGCAGGGAGACCGCGCCTATGCATTCGTGCCCTATTGCGTTCAGCAGCTTCACGTAGGCCGCATAAGACACGTGCGTTCTTGACGCGAGCGCGGCACGTGCCCCTTCCTCCGGCAGCAGCCCTTCGAAATATGGCCTCATTTTCTTGGCCGGAAACGGTTCGGCTTGGAGCGGAAGCGATATGGAAAGAGGCCTCGGGCTTGCAC
>CAQLOA010000211.1 GCA_948829205.1 uncultured Eggerthellaceae bacterium | reverse complement strand
GCGGAATAGTCGCGCCCCAGGTCGAAGTAGCCGCTCCAGAACGAGTCCCATTCCTCGGGAGTGCAGGACGCCTCCCAATCCGCGCCGGCGCCGTCCTCGCCGAGCTTGCGCATGTACAGCACCCTGTCCGACGCTATCGCACGATAGGCGCCGTCGTCCAAGCGGGCCATGCGGAAGCACTGCCCGGATGTGCGTATCTTGTCCATGTCGAAGTCGTCTTCTATGCGAACAATGTGTGACAAGGGCTTCCTTCGAAACAAGTGTCTTTCAAGCTATGCGTCCAAGGGAATTATTCCACATCAACGTATAACATAGGCCGAGGGAGCGCGCCATCGCGACGGCGCCGCCAGCGAAGGCGCTACCGACCGTGACGGCATCAGGCAGGCAAGGCGGGGACATGGCCACATTCTCGGAATTCATGCGCATGGCGCGGCTGGGGCGCGAGGACAGGACGTCCGGCAAACGCATGCGCCAGATACTGTCCATAGTGCGGAAATACCACATAACCAAGGGGATCACGCCCCAGCAGGCCGTCAGCCTGCTGGAAGAGCTCGGTCCCACATACGTGAAGATCGGGCAGATGGCCTCCACCCGGTCCGACATACTTCCGAAGGAATATTGCGAAGCGTTCGAGCAGCTGCACGCCGACGTCACCCCCATGCCGTTCGAAGAGGTGAAGAGGTGCCTTGACGAGGCCTACGGAAAGCCTTGGGCCGAGGTGTTTCTCGCCATAGACCCAACGCCGTTGGGGTCGGCGTCCATCGCCCAGGTGCACAAGGCCGTGCTGTTCGACGGAAGCGTTGTGGCCGTCAAGGTGCGCCGCCCTGGCATCGTCGAGCAGATGAGCCAGGACATCGCGCTGATGAAGAAGCTGTTGGCTACCGCCGAGTTCTTCAGCAGCGAGCACCAGGTGATACTGCTCAACTTCGAGAACCTGGTCGACGAGCTCGAGCGCACCACCGCCAACGAGGTCAACTTCGACATCGAGCTGAACAACCTGATCAGGTTCCGCATCGAGATAGAGAACTGCGACGGGATTTCGTCGCCCATCCCCTACCCGCAGCTGTCCAACGAGTCGGTGCTGGTGATGGAATACGTCGACGGCATACCCATAGACGACGTGAAGGCCCTGAAGAAAGAGGGCGACGACCCCCGCGTCCTGGCGAATCGCCTGGTGCAGAACTACATCTCCCAGGTGCTCGACCATGGGTTCTTCCACGCCGACCCCCACCCTGGGAACATAGTGATCCGCAGGAAGGAAATCGTCTGGATCGACCTCGGGATGGTGGGCACTTTGACCGGAAGCGAGCGGCAGCTGGTCGGACGCATGTTCCGCTCGGTGGCCACCAACGACCCTTTCATGCTGATGGAGGCAGTCATCGGCATATCGCGCCAGCACGGCGAGGTGGACGAAGGCAAGTTGATGGGCAAGCTGTCGCAGCTTCTCGAAAAGTACGGGTCTGCCGACCTGTCCGAGATCAACATGGGCGAGGCGTTCAGCGAGATGATCGAGGTCATGCGCGGGCAGAACCTGATAATGCTCCCCTCGGTCACCATGCTGGTGCGCGGCCTTATGACCATCGAGGGGGTGCTGGACGACATCGCCCCGCGCACCAACGTCATGGACGTCGTAAGCGAGCACGTGATGATGCAGTCGCTCGACCCCAAGCACATGGAGATGCGCGCCACGGAGTTGGCCAACTCGTCGCTGCGTTCGGTCGAGGCCATCACGAAGCTGCCCGCACAGCTTACCAACACGCTTACCATGCTGAACCGCGGCGAGCTTGCGATGCGCGGCGACGTGAAGGTGGACGAACACGCCCTGTCGACCGTGTACGCCTCGGTCGGGCGCCTTTCGTTGGCGCTCATATCCGTGGGGCTGTTCCTGGGGTCGTCCATCATCTGCACCACCAACATGCAGCCGAAGCTGCTTGAGGTCCCGCTCATAGGCTTCCTGGGGTTCCTGGGCGCCTTCGTGCTTGGCGTGTACGTGATAGTGGTGGTGTTCAAGAGCCGCCATGCCATGAAGAACAACCAGAAGGTGGACTAGGGGAAGCCTTTGCTTTCGAAGGAAGGGCGTGCGCCACACCCTCGCTTCGACGCGTCGTCGCCTCGAACTAACTCGGCTTCGCCGAGTGGATTTCTCG
>CAQLOA010000210.1 GCA_948829205.1 uncultured Eggerthellaceae bacterium | reverse complement strand
GAGCATCTCTTCGAGCTCAAGGTTGCCAGTGGGGCTGCGATGCTCTGCGGGCACGTCGATGCCTTCAAGCGGCTGCATCGGATGGGCGGCTTTCTTGCGGGAGATCTGGTTGCAGCAGTTGCAGGCGGTGCGAAGCAGCCACGCCTTCTGGTGCTCCAGGCTTTCGAACGAAGGCTTCGCCCGGCACAGAGCCAGGAACGTGTCCTGGAACGCGTCGGATGCGTCCGTGTCGTTGCGCAGGCGCGCCTTCACCAGACGCCACACGGTGTCAGCCCATCGTCTGACGGCCTCCTCGGCGTTTTCCAGGTCGGGTTGTATGTTATGTCCGCTGTGCATCATCCTCACCCAATAGCATGCGCGAGAGGACGGAAATGTTGCAGCTCTCTAGGATTTTGGATGGGATGCCTTCCAGGAGGCGAGGAATTCGACAGGCGTTTGGACGGGGACGGGGGAGTTCGCGAAATCCCCCTGGTCGCGCGTGACGATCACCTCGGCGTTCGACCGCTGCGCGACGGAGCACACGAAGGCGTCCTCGATGTCCTTGAACTCAAGCGCCATCCCTGCGAGGACCGCGCTGTCGTCGAGTGCGCAGAGCGTCACGTAGTCAAGCAGCTTCGACAGGGCTTCGCGCGCCCTCGCGGCGCATTCGTCCTTTTCGATTATGTAGAAGATGGTGCTCAGCGCATCCGTGGATATGCACAACTCGATGCCGCCTTCCTCCGCGAGCGCGAATATCTGGATGGCCTCGAAAACGAACGGCTCACGTGCCTGGAGCAGGTCCAAGGCGATGTTCGTGTCGATGAAGACGCGGGGCCTATTTGGCATCGTAGCGTTCCATCAGATGCCGTTTGTAGTCGTCTTCGGTGGTGGAGCCCTTGGCTATTCCCACGAGGGACATCAGCTTGTTGGAGACGGGAATCTGCTCGCGTAGGGCATCCGTGTCGTCGTCCAGGAGAAGCAGGAAGTTTTCGACCATTGAGGAAAGGCTGCGCCCGTTCTTCTTCGCGTAGCTTTTTCCGCGCGAGATGGCCGCACTGTCGATGCTGAGCGTCAGTTTCTGGTTCATGCAACCCTCCTTCTATTGTACGTATAATATCATGGCCTTCATACGTATATGGCCCCAATATAGATTGATGAGAAATCACTTTATCACTCTACTGTACTAAAGTGATAGGAAGTGGTAGCATGTTCATTCGTGCGTTCGGTCCCCGTCACGCGAATCGAGCGTGCATTCACATGAGAATGATTGCAGCATCCGGAAGGAATGGCATGGCTAACTTGGTGACACCGTTCGGCTTCAGGGACGTCATAGGGTTCGAAGCCGCAGAGCGCGAGCGCATAACCCGCAGCGTGCAGGACCTTTTCGCACAGCATGGGTTCGCTCCCATCGAGACTCCGACGCTGGAAGTGATGGACGTCGTGCGCCAGGGCGGCCGCATCCCGTCGTCTCCGTTCAAGTTTTTCGACTCGCGCGGCGACCTTCTGGCCATGCGTCCCGACGTCACCATGCAGGTGGCCCGCATGTGCGCAACGCGTCTTCCCGGAGGCACTGCCGAAGCGCGCTTCCGCTACACGCAGAGGGTTTTCCGCGACGTGGAATGGGAGGTGGATGCAAGCCCGCGCGAGATCACGCAGATAGGCGTGGAGTGCATTGGGCAGAGCGGGGCCGAGGTCGACCGCGAGCTGATCGGGCTGTTCGTCGAGGCGCTTTCCCAGACGGGCGTGCGCGAGATGTGCGTGACGCTTGCCACCGTGGGGCCGCTGCGCGCGTTGCTTGAACGGTCGGGAGCTCCGGAGTCATGGAAGAATGCAGTGCTGGCTGCCTATCACGATTCGGACTTCGTGGAGCTGGACCGGCTGTGCTCGCTTGACGATTGCGAAGGGCACGACACGTCGTCCATCGCTCCCGCCTATGCCGACGTGATAAAGTCGCTCGCCCGCGTGCGCGGCGGGCTGGAGGCCATCGAGGAGGCAAGACGGCTGGTTGCGCCTCTGGGGTGCGCCGACGGGCTGGACGACCTGGCCGTCGTGTACAGCGGCGTGTCGGGCGACCTTGACGCGCCGGCCGAGGGCTGCGACGTGCGCTTGCTCGTGGACTTCTCGGTCGTCAGCTCGTTCGACTACTACACGGGCGTCGTGTTCGCGGCCTTCTCGCCGCACCGGGGAAC
>CAQLOA010000209.1:316-2176 GCA_948829205.1 uncultured Eggerthellaceae bacterium | reverse complement strand
CATTCGTCCAGTCCTTCCCGTATTTCCCGAAAAACACTCAGCAGGCCTGAAAAACATGCCGAACTCGGTTTGAGCGCGGGCTTTCATGCCAACTTGGTTATCATTATGAAGTATACATTTCTTTTCGAAGGCGAACTTGTTGGATATGTTACTTCTTGTTGACGTTGGCAACACCCAGACTACGATAGGCGTCCATTCCGGCAACGAGGGCGATGGATCCTATCGGGCGATGTGGCGCATAAGCACCGACAAGGTCGCGACATCCGACGACATCCGGGCGCAGCTGCACCCCTTGTTTCAGATTGCTGGCATTTCGGTATCTGACGTGCATCGCGCGGCGGTGGCCTCGGTGGTGCCGTTCCTTTCCGTGTCGTGGTCGCATGCGGTCGAGAAGACGTGGGGCGTGAAGCCCGTTTGCTGCAGCGCCCAGGTCGCCCACGAATGCGGCCTTTTCGAAGCCGACTACCCCAGCCCCGGCGAGATCGGCTCCGACCGAGTTGCCGACGCGATAGCAGCCCGCGCCTTCTTCGGTTCCCCGGTGGTGGTCGTCGACTTCGGCACTGCCACGAACATCGAGGTCGTGGACTCGCGGGGGAGGTTCGTGGGGGGCATAATAGCCCCCGGAATCACCACGGGCGCAAACGCCCTGTTCGCAGGCGCATCCCAGGTTGCGGCCACCGGGCTTTCCGCTCCGAAGAACGTCATAGGCAAATCCACCGCCCAGGCCGTGCAGTCGGGCGTCGTGCTCGGCGAGGTGGGAAGGGTCGACGGCCTGCTGGAGCGCATCTTCGACGAGATCGGCGGGAAGTGCCCCGTCGTCGCCACGGGAGGGCTGGTGCACACGGTCTCGCGCCTTTCCAAGCACGTCACCGACGTATGCCCCGAGCTTACGCTCGAGGGCCTTCGCATACTTGCAGAGACAGTCCAATCGGGAAAGGGGAGCCAGTGAAGTCAGACATCGAGATCGCGCAGGAGTGCACGCCCAAAAAGATCGTGGACGTGGCCGAGGCGGCCGGCATCGGCGAGGAGTACCTGGAGTGCTACGGCAACTACAAGGCGAAGGTGGACTACAACCTGCTTCGCAACGAGCAGCATGAGCCCGGCAAGCTGGTGCTGGTGACCGCCATCAACCCGACGCCTGCGGGCGAGGGCAAGACGACTACCACCGTCGGTCTTGCCGACGCGCTGGCGCGCATCGGCAAGAACGTCGTCGTCGCCCTGCGCGAGCCTTCGTTGGGCCCCGTGTTCGGCATCAAGGGAGGCGCCGCCGGCGGCGGGTATGCCCAGGTGGTTCCCATGGAGGACATCAACCTTCACTTCACCGGTGACTTCCACGCCATAGGTGCGGCGAACAATCTGCTCGCCGCCATGCTCGACGCGCACATCCAGAACGGCAACGAGCTTGGCATCGACGTGCGCAAGATAACCTGGAAGCGCGTGGTGGACATGAACGATCGCCAGCTGCGACACATAGTCGACGGCCTGGGCGGGCGTGCGCACGGGGTTCCGCGCGAGGACGGGTTCGACATCACGGTCGCCAGCGAGGTGATGGCCATCTTCTGCCTGGCCACCTCGATTTCCGACCTGAAGGAGCGCCTTGGCCGCATCGTGGTGGGATACACCTACGACGACGAGCCCGTCACGGCCCACGACCTGAAGGCCGAGGGCGCCATGACCGCGCTTCTGAAGGACGCGCTGAAGCCCAACCTGGTGCAGACGCTGGAAGGCACGCCTGCGTTCGTGCACGGCGGCCCCTTCGCGAACATCGCGCACGGATGCAATTCCATAATGGCCACGCGCATGGCGATGGCCCTGGGCGACTACTGCATCACCGAGGCCGGGTTCGGCGCCGACCTGGGC
>CAQLOA010000209.1:0-306 GCA_948829205.1 uncultured Eggerthellaceae bacterium | reverse complement strand
GCGCGCTGAAGAGCCACGGCGGGGTGGCGAAGGAGGACCTGAATACGGAGAACCTCGAAGCGCTGGAGGCCGGGCTTCCGAACCTTCTGCAGCACGTCGAGAACATCACCAAGGTGTACAAGCTTCCCTGCGTCGTTGCCATAAACGCGTTCCCCACCGACACCAAGGCCGAACTCGACCTGGTGGAGTCCAAGTGCACCGAGCTTGGCGTGAACGTGGCGCTTTCCGAGGTGTGGGCGAAGGGCGGCGAAGGCGGCATCGCGCTGGCCGAGAACGTGGTCGCGCTATGCGAAGGAGAGGGAACGG
>CAQLOA010000208.1 GCA_948829205.1 uncultured Eggerthellaceae bacterium | reverse complement strand
CGTCAGCGATCTCGGCATAGGTCATGCCAAGTAGCTCCTTCGCCAAGGCGAGATCGTCTCCTAGCGAATACTCGATCACCGTGAATCTCCTAGAAACTTACTATTGGCATATGCATATTGTAAGTTTAGCAAATGTAATCTAATCGGCCAAATGACCAACGTTGTGTCGTCCAAACAACCGATGTTATTGCTGCCAAATAGCCGATTTTGTTTCCAGCCTTCCATTAGGGGGGTCGTTGTGCAAAGGCATCATCCACGATGCACTGTTTTCCGCATGCGCGGAGAAGCGCAGACGGCACCTTCTGCCCGCTCTTGTTGACCAACCTCCACACGCGGCCAGGGTGCTAAGGGTATACAATGCTTATGCTTTTATTTTCGAAGCTTTATGCGCGTGCCGAATCGGGCGAACGTTAGGCGTATACACATGGGTGACAGGGAAACAAGCGACGAGCTTTCGATACTTGGCTCGATGCAGGTGAACGTCATGGGCCTTCTCGACGAGATGCCGGGAGGGTTCTTCATATACCATGCCGACGGCGACGAGAGCCTGATATACGCCAACGACGCGTGCCTGCGCATATTCGGGTGCGAAACTCTCGACCAGTTCAAGAGCCTCACCGGGTTCACTTTCCCGGGCATGGTGCATCCAGACGACCTCGGGTCCATTGAAGAATCCATCGCGCGGCAGATACGCAACGACAGGCACAAGATGGACTACGTCGAGTATCGCATCAACACGCTCGACGGGTCTGTGCGGTGGATACAGGACTACGGCCACTATGTGTCTACCGAGGCGGGCGACTTCTTCTACGTGTTCATAAACGACGCGACCGAGCGGCTCCGCGAGCGCATGGAACAGCTCGAGCGCATGAACAAGGACCTCGCCGAGGCGTTTGGGCGCGAACGCGAGCACAAGGACATGCTGCGCAAGGCGCTCCAGCAGGCGAACGTTGCCAACATCGCCAAGACGACGTTCCTCAACAACATGAGTCACAACATACGCACCCTGCTCAACGCCATAACGGGCTATTCTCATATGATTTTCGGGCATGCGAAGAAGGCCGACCTCGTCAGGGAATACTCGCAGCACATAGTCGAGGCCAGCGATCAGCTTCTCGAGGTTGTTGCCGAAACGCTCGAGGTAAGCCGGCTTGAATCGGGAAGCTCGCAGCTGGTCGAAGAGGAATGCAGCCTGTCCGAGATAGTCTCGAACATAAAGGCCGCTTTCGTGCAGCGCGCCGTGGAAGAAGGCAAGGATCTCGCCGTAGAGGCCCATACCCCCGACGATTCCCCGATAATCGCGGACGTCCACTGCATCAACCAGATCGTCACCCAGCTTATGGACAACGCCTTCAAGTACACGTCGGAAGGAGACGTGATAAGGCTGCTCGTCGAAGAGGAGGACGACGCATCGACCGGCCATGCCAAGGTGAAGATCCTGCTGTCCGACTCGGGCATCGGCATGTCGCCCGACTTCATCGACCACATGTTCGAGCCGTTCGAGCGCAGTGGGAACACCACGGACGCCGGAATCATCGGAACCGGTCTCGGGCTGACCATAGTCAAGTACATCGTCGACATGCTGTCCGGCAGCATCGACGTGTCCAGCAAGGAAGGGGAGGGCACCACAATAAAGGTGGTGCTCACGCTGAAGCTGGCGTCTAAGTGCGACGTCGGAGATCGTTCCCCGAAGAGGCATGGGGGCCGCTACAAGGTGCTGGTGGCGGAAGACAACGCGCTGAACCGCGAGATCATCACCTGCCTGCTGGAGGACTGCGGCCACCAGGTCAGCTCGGTGGTGAACGGCAAGGAGGCGGTGGAGGCCATCGCGTCCAGCTCGCCGGGCGACTTCGACGTGGTGCTCATGGACATCCAGATGCCCGTGCTGAACGGCTACGACGCGACGTCGCGCATCCGCCGGCTGAAGGATGACAGGCTTGCGAACATCCCCATCATCGCCGTGACGTCCGACGCGTTCCCCGAGGACAGGAAGCGCTCCTTCAGCTGCGGCATGAACGAGCACATCCCCAAGCCGATCAACATCGACGTGCTGAACGCCGCCATGGACTCGGTGGTTTAGCGACCCGACCCCATTGTCGCGGGGGACGTTCGTCAGCGTGCCATTGGATGTGGGTGGAGTCAGGCGGTCATCGCACCATCGTTAGATGGAAGGTGGCCTACCATGGC
>CAQLOA010000207.1 GCA_948829205.1 uncultured Eggerthellaceae bacterium | reverse complement strand
CGACTTGTCTATGGTTGCGGCTATGACCTCTTGCGCGAACGCCCCTCGGCGGTCGATGCGGTCCAACGCCTCGTAGGCTGCACGCCTGGCAGGGCTCAGCCTGTGCCGCGCGCCGCGTCCCGCACGCCTTCCCTGCCTCTCGCTCAAGGCCTGGCCCAAACAGGTTCGCCTTCGGGCCTGAAGCCCGCGAGGAACGCCTTCGCCTCCATCGAGCCCTTGCCTGCGGGCTTGAGGGCAAGCACCTCCAAGGCGCCGTCGGAGCATCCGAGGAGAAGCCTGCCTCCGGCTGCAAGGATGCGACCCCCGCCAACGTCGGCCCCTGAGGCAGGCGCGGCCTTCTCGACGACAACCAGCCTGCCCGCAAGGCAGGCCTTCGAGGGATGCGCGTCCGAGGCGGCCCGCACCCGGCGCGCGTTCGCCTCGACCCCGTCGGCGGGGTCGAGGTCCAGCTCGCCCTTCTCGATCTTGTTCGCATACGTGGCAGCCGATTCGTCCTGGGGCGTCCAGGCCACGGAGCCCTGCTCCATCTGCTGCAATGCCACCAGAAGGGCGGCGGCCCCGAGCTCGGCGAGCTCGTCGGACATCCGTGCGGCGCCCATCCCACCGGCAGGTATCTCGCGCCGCACGCACCAGTCGCCGGTGTCCAGGCCCTTCTCCATACGCATGATGCACACGCCCACCGATTCGTCGCCTTCCAGGATGGCGCGCTCGATCGGCGCGGCGCCACGCCATCTGGGCAGCAAGGACGCGTGCACGTTGACGCATCCATGCGCAGGGATGTCCAGCACCTCCTGAGGAAGGATCATGCCGTAGGCAGCCACGCACGCAACGTCGGGGGAAAGCCCCGCCAGCAGCGCCTGGCTTTCGGCATCCTTGAGCGTCGCCGGCGTGAACACGGGCAGGCCAAGCTGCTCGGCGACAAGCTTCACGGGCGTGGGCGCGAGCTTCTTGCCGCGGCCGCGCACCTTGTCGGGCTGCGTGAACACGCCCACCACGTCGTGCTGGTTGGCCACCTCGCGCAGCACGGTGGCCGCGAATGCGGGGGTGCCCATGAACACGACGCGCATGCTAGCTCACCAGTATGGACGAGTCGCCGGGCTTCGCCCCTATCGACTTCGCCTGGTCATAGGCCTGCAGCGCGCGGATCTTCACCTCGTTGTCGCAGCTTTCGAAAAGCGTGCGGCCGTCCAGGTGGTCGATCTCGTGCTGCAGGCATCGGCCCAGGAGCTCGTCGCCTTCGATCTCCCATTCCTCGCCGTCCAGGTCGAAGTACTGCACGCGCGCCCATGGCTGGCGCGTCACCGGAACGCTGATTCCGGGGCACGAAAGGCATGCCTCCTGGTCGGTGACGGGCTCCCCGCGAAGCTCCACGATCTGCGGGTTAACCAGGAAAATGGGGTTGCGCGTCGACATGTCCTCACCGTCCCAGTCGACGTCGATGACCACCATGCGCTTGTTCAGGCCCACCTGCGGCGCGGCTATTCCGCAGCCGTTGTTGCCGTACATCAGCTTCGCCATCTGCTTGGCGATGCGCAGCAGGCTCTTGTCGCCCGGCTCGCAAGGTTCGCACACGGTGTTGAGGACGGGGTCTGGCGCCTCCACTATCTTGAACATCTTTCCTTCTCTTTCGTCGTGCGCCTGCGACGCATCATGCGCCGCAGACGTTGGGCATCATATCCATGTTTCGCATCGATGATTCAAGATATATTGCAGGAATTCGAAAATCAAGAAACGCGGGGCGAAAGGCACGGTTCGGCCTTCCGCCGAAACCGTATCGTCGCATTTCCTGCCGCAGTTTTTCCCTGTCGCCACATTCGCCCCAAAACATGCATATTTATCATCCGTTTTATAACCATCACCAGTTCAGCATGCGCTTTTCGTGCCGTCCAGACGAAATGCCGCATGCCTGCGTTTGATATACTTTCCTTCGCATGGATTACGAAGGCGCAGGCATCGTCCATGACTATGCCTGCGCTTGAGCGGGAGAGAAGACATGGACTTTTCCGACTACACCTATTCTGCTGAAATCCAAGCTGCGTTCTTCAATGCCGAAGCCGAGCTCCTAAGGCTTGGAGGAAGACTCGAGCGGAACCGGTTCGCGCGCTACCTGAAGAAACCCTTGCTGGCAATCGACGCCATCTTCGCCATCCGCACCTCGCACAAGGACATCACCCTTCCCGTCGTCCCCCTGGTTGCGGCATACGAC
>CAQLOA010000206.1 GCA_948829205.1 uncultured Eggerthellaceae bacterium | reverse complement strand
TGCGGTTGCGGTCCATCTCGATGACGCGGGCCTCGATCTCGGTGCCCAGGTACATATCGAGGTCCTTCACGCGGCGCAGGTCGACGAGCGACGCCGGCAGGAAGCCGCGCAGGCCGATGTCGAGGATCAGGCCGCCCTTGACGACCTCGATGACCTCGCCGGTGACGACCTCGCCGGCCTTGAACTTCTCCTCGACCGCGATCCAGGCGCGCTCGTACTCCGCGCGCTTCTTGGAGAGGATGAGCCTGCCGTCCTTGTCTTCCTTCTGAAGGACCAGGGCCTCGATATGGTCGCCTAGGTTGACGATCTCGGACGGGTCGACGTCCTTGCGGATGGAGAGCTCGCGGACGGGGATGACGCCCTCGCTCTTGAACCCGATGTCGACCAGCACCTCGTCGTGCTCGAGCTTGACGATGACGCCGTCTACAAGGTCGCCTTCGTCGAAGTCGGTCAACGTGCCGTCAATCATGGCGTTGAGCTGGTCGTCCGTCACGTCATCGAACTGGATGACTGACGTGTTCTTGATCTCGGTCAAAACGGACCCCTTTCAAACTTGGGGACCCTTTGCTCATGATGTGTGTTACTTACCATGTCCGTTTGCAAATTGCTGACGAATAGTACGCAAAACCAACATGTCTCAAGGGCCAATACTTGTTTCTACCTGCCGTTTTCGACAGATAAGGAGCAGTATAGCATTGAATTGCGGCCCTGCGTGCGAAACTTCGCCCGCTTGGAAGCAAGTTCTAGGCCTCTTTCAGCGCCTGTGCAAGCTGGTCGGCGCAGCTGGTGGGCTTCCTGCCGCACGTGTTGCCTTCGAGAAGGTCGATGACCTCGGACGTCTTCATGCCCTTGACGAGCTTCCCTATGGCCTTGAGGTTCCCGTCGCATCCGCCCTGGAACTGCACGCTCTCGATGACGTCGCCGTCCGTCTCGATGGATATCCCGCGGGCACATACGCCCTGGGGCCGGTAGTTTATGGTTGCCATGTCCTCCCCTTCCGTCGCGCGTCGAATCCGGCGCGGGCTAGTAGCCCATCTCGTGAAGGCGCTCGTCGTCGATCCCGAAGTAGTGGCCGATCTCGTGGATGACCGTCTTGCGGATCTCGTCGACCATCTCCCTGCGCGTGGAGAAGCACCTTTCGTGCGGGCCCTGGAATATGGTGATGACGTCGGGCGCGTCGAGCTCGTATCCGTCGGCGCGCTCGACGAGGTTCACCCCGTCGTAGAGGCCCAGAAGCTCGTCGTCGTGGAACGAGCCGCCCAGCGAGTACGGGTCGTCCAACGTCCCCAGGTGGTACTCGTCGGGCTCGTCCTCTACGACCACGACGATGTTGTCGAGCGCCTCGATGAACCTGTCGGGTATCAAATCGAGCGCCTCGGCGACCGTCTGTTCGAATTCTTCGGGACTCATCTTCATGGGAGGCATTATAGCAATGTGCCATCGCGCACGTCCGGGCTTCTAGATGGCGTCCTCGCCGCGTTCGCCGGTGCGGATCCTGACGACCTCCTCGACCGGGCTGATGAATATCTTGCCGTCGCCCACCTCGCCGGTCTGCGCGGCCCCGAGTATGACTTCGACTATCCCGTCGACCTCGGCATCGTTGGCCACTATCTCGAACTTCACCTTCGGCACCATGTTCAGCAGCACCTCGGTGCCGCGGTAGTACTCCTTCCAGCCGTGCTGGTTGCCGCAGCCGTTGACCTGGCTTATCGTCATTCCGCCGACGTCCGCCGAGAACAGGGCGTCCTTGAGAGGCTCCAGCTTCTCGGGCCTGACTATCGCGATGATCCTTTTCATGCTCACTCACCTTTCCTAATCGAGTCCAACGAAGGCCGGGTAGGCCGACTCGCCGTGTTCGGCCACGTCGAGCCCCTGTGCCTCGGCCTGAGGCGACACGCGCAGGCTTCCCTTGAAGCAGGCCTTCGCCACGAACGCAAGCACCAAGTCGCACACGCCCACGAAGGCGATGGTGACGACGATGCCCAGCGCCTGGGCCCCGAGCAGATGGAAGTCGCCGGTGTAAAGCAGGCCCCCGAAGTCGGTCCAGCTAAGCTCGGGCACGCAGAACACTCCCGTAAGCAGCCCTCCCAGCACGCCGCCCACGCAGTGGCAGCCGAACGCGTCCAGGGCGTCGTCGTAGGCGAGCCTCTTCTTCAGCCACGATATCGCCCAAAAGCACACCGGGGACACGGCGAGGCCGAACAGGATGGCTGCCCA
>CAQLOA010000205.1 GCA_948829205.1 uncultured Eggerthellaceae bacterium | reverse complement strand
GCACCACGGCGGCGTGGCCCTGGCCGATCTGAACGACGAGAACCTCGAGGCGCTGGAGGCGGGCCTTCCCAACCTGCTGCAGCACGTGTCCAACATCACCGACGTGTACCAGCTGCCCTGCGTGGTGGCCATCAACGCGTTCCCTACCGACACCCCCGCCGAGCTCAAGCTCGTCGAGGACAAGTGCCGCGAGCTGGGCGTCAACGTGGCGCTTTCCGAGGTGTGGGCCAAGGGCGGCGAGGGCGGCGTGGCCCTGGCTGACGAGGTGGTGCGCCTGTGCGAGCAGGGCGACGAGGCGGGCCGCTCGGCCGAGACGTTCACGTTCTCCTATGGCGACGACCTGTCCATCGCCGAGAAGATCGAGGCGATCGCCAAGCGCATCTACCATGCCGACGGCGTTGTGTTCGAGCCGGCCGCGGCCAAGGAGATTGCCAAGCTTGAGAAGCTGGGATTCGGAGACATGCCCGTGTGCATGGCCAAGACCCAGTACTCGTTCAGCGACAACGCGCAGCTGAAGGGCGCCCCGCGCGGCTTCGACATCACCGTGAAGCAGGTGAAGGTGTCGGCCGGCGCCGGGTTCATCGTGGCGCTCACGGGCGAGATCATGACGATGCCCGGGCTTGGCAAGGCTCCTTCCGCCCACAAGATCGACGTGGACGAGAACGGTGTCATTTCTGGTTTGTTCTAGACGACCTCGTCGTAGACCGCGATCAGGGAGGCGGCCAGGTTGTCCACGTTGCCGGCGCTCCTCTCGCTGTAGGGGGCGCCGGTCATTATGCACAGCAGGTAGTCCTGGCCGTCGATGGTGACGATGCCGTTGTCGCTCGTGGAGTCGTAGTCCACCGTGCTCCCTGCGTCGCTCACGCACCAGCCGGCCTTGTTCGCCACCTTGACCTCGTCGAGCACCGTCGCCATGTTCTTGTATCCCGAGACGCTGTCGGCGGTGGCCTTTATGAGCTTGGTGGGCGACGACTGCATGGGCGGCATCTCCCACTCCTTTTCCACGAGCTGCGTCTTCAGCGACGACGCGCCGTCGCGTATGTATGACACGTTGGTGTCCTCCATCAGGCCGTGCAACCACGTGGCGGTGTCTGACCCGCTTTCCAGGTAGTCGTAGGTTTCGGACCACAGCTTGGCTGCGTCGCGCGGGGTGTACCAGGCGAACCAGTCCCCACCCTCGTGGATGTCGGGGTCGACGTCTAGCGACGTCAGCCAGCTTGCATACTTGCTTCCGCCGTATTCCTCGCGAAGCCCGGCGAACGACCCGTTGGACGACTGCGTGATGGTGTTCGAAACGAGCGTCTCGACGCTGGCCGAACCGTTCCTCTTGAAGCTGTCGGTCATCGACGTGCAGGCGTCGTCGATCTCTATGGCTCCGCCGTCGACGAGGCTCTCGCATATATATGTGATGAACGGGCCCTTGATGGAGCTGGCCCCGTACACCTTCTGGTCGGCGTTGGCCGCGATGCCTGCGCCGGTGTCCAGGTTCATGAAGACGAAGCCGGCGTCTATGCCGTTGTCAGTGAACTGCGCCAATGCGGCCTTCACAGGCTCGAGCGCCTCGGCGGACATGGAGGGCGCCGCGCTCTGGCCGGCGGAGAACGTGGAGACCTCCTCTGAGGAGGGGATCGCCGCAAGGTTCAGCTGTTGCGAGCCATCGGCCGCTTGCGCCTTGACCTGGGTGTCGCCGTCAGCGTCTGCCACTTTCGCCTTGAGCTGAGGGTCGTCGGCGTCGGTGACGACGACTTGCTGGCCGTCGGTTGCCTGGCCCGACGAATCCTGGCCTTGCTGCGTGTCGCCGCCTGCCTCCTGGCCGTCCGTTCGACCGCCGTCCTGCTGGGCGCTGGACGATCGATTGCCGCCTTCCTGGTCCGCCTGGGCATCGGCTGCCTGCGTCGCGGCCAGCGCCTCGCCGGGGACGCTGATTATGGCGTCGTAGACCGGGCCGGAGTTCAAGGCCGCAGTAACCAGCCCTACGGCCGCTAGCGCGACGAACGCAAGCACGGGGACGATGGGGATCTTCCGTGTGCTTCTGCGGTGGCTTGCCGGCCGCGGGCCGGACGTCCTTCTTGCAGCGGCGTCGGGGGAGCGGTCGGCGCGTGCGTGCGAGCGCGGCGGGTTGCCGCCGTTGCGCGAGCGGGAATGCGAGCGGCTGCCGCTGCGCGAGCCGTCGCGCGAACCGTCGCGCGAGCCCGAGGGCGATTGGCTTCCCGAATGCG
>CAQLOA010000204.1 GCA_948829205.1 uncultured Eggerthellaceae bacterium | reverse complement strand
GGTAGCGGTGACTGGATTTGAACCAGTGACGCCACGGGTATGAACCGTGTGCTCTAACCAACTGAGCTACACCGCCATGCTTTGCGGATTCATGCATTCCGTCTGCTTCGTCGAGCTTTGCTGGATGCTCGGTCACAGCGCAAAGGCTGCTCCCTGCGCTCCAGCTGCGCTCTCCTTGCATACGAAACGCCTGAACCGCAAATCACCTTGAAGCTTCATACAAAGCCTCGAAGGCGATTGTAAACAAAAGCCTCGGGCCTGCATCTCGCAGAAAGCTCTCGGCCTCTGTATTCGAATGGAGCCTGCGACCGGACTTGAACCGGTGACCTCTTCGTTACCAACGAAGTGCTCTACCGACTGAGCTACACAGGCAGGATGGTGGGCGCGCTAGGATTCGAACCTAGGTAGGCAGAGCCAACGGGTTTACAGCCCGTCCCCTTTAACCACTCGGGCACACGCCCATTCGATTCCATGAGCCTTGCCTTCGGGCAAGGAATGGAAATCCAACGGAAGCTATCATGTGTAGTTATCAAGCTGCCACTTGGCCGCCAACGACGGGCGATAGCCAAGCGAAAAAGAATTCTAGAGCACGGAAAACCACGTGTCAACACTTTACACGCCTCCGGGCGTATCCACACGTCGAGCAGCCTGTCAACGGTTCGTAAACGAACCCATAGCGGGAGATTCTCCTTCTCTCCCCCATCGCTCCGAAAAGGTTTTTGCGCTATAACTTCCTATTGGCATACAAAAGCAACACAAGGGGGCTGGACCGATGTTCAAGGCCACGGAAATCAAGCAGGGAATCTACTGGGTGGGCGCACTGGAATGGGAGGAGCGCTGCATTCATGGCGTGTCGATGCCGCTGGGATCCACGAACAACGCGTATCTGATAATCGACGAGAAGGTGGTCCTGGTCGACACATGCATTGGCTCGCACGCCGCGGAGCTGATCGAGCGCATATCCGACGTCGTCGACCCTGCGCGGATTGACTACATCGTGTCGAACCATGGCGAGAAGGACCACGCCGACTCCATAGGGCGCGTGCTCAAGGCCGCTCCCAACGCCAAGGTCGTCACCAGCGACCCGAAGGGACATGCAATCCTGCAGACCTATCTCCCCGACGGCGTCGACTTCGTGCCCGTGAAGAACGGCGACGTGCTGAACATCGGCAAGCGAACGCTGCAGTTCATCCACACGCCGATGGTGCACTGGCCTGACAACATGGTCACCTACTGCCGGGAGGACTCGGTGCTGTTCTCCAACGACGCATTCGGCCAGTTCATAGCAACAAGCAAGCGGTTCGACGACGAGGTGAACCTGGACACCGTGCTGTCGTGCGCGAAGAAGTACTTCGCCAACATCCTGACGCCTTACGTGCGTCAGACCGAGAAGGCCGTGCAGGCGGTGCGCGGGATCGACCTGGAGATGATATGCCCCGCCCACGGCGTAATATGGCGCTCGAACATCGGGAAGATCCTAGACCTGTACGAGAAGCTGTGCAGATGCGAGCCCGACGATTCCGCGGTGGTCGTCTACAGCAGCATGTACGGCTCGACCGAGAGAATGGCGCTGACCATAACCGAGGCGTTCATGAGCAAGGGCGTGCGGGTGCGCTGCTGCGACATCGACGTGACGGACATGTCCGACGTCATGACGGACGTCTTCTTCGCGAAGTACGTCGCGGTGGGGTCGCCCACCCATAACAACACCGTCCTTCCGACCATGGGGGCGTTCCTGACCTACCTGAAGGGGCTGGCGCCCACGGGCCGCATCGGCATAAGCTTCGGGTCCTACGGATGGGTGCAGGCCGCCCAGAAGGAGATATCGGAAGTCATGCAGAAGGCAGGGTTCGTCATGCCTCTGAACCCTGCAGCCGAACCCTGGAACGACACGCCTGCCGGCGAAGAGGAGCTGTTCGAGACCATCTGCCGGTTGGTTGACGAGCAGTAGAAAGGAAAACGCTCCCGAAAGGGAGCGTTTTCAAATCACATAGGCGCTTCTAATGCTGGCTACATGCGCTTGACGGTGCCGCGCAATCCGTAAACCCCGACCGGCACACCATCGGTTTGAGCTTCCAGCATCTGTCCGGGACCAACGTAAAGCGCAACGTGACCAGGGCTCCAAACAGGGTCGCCAGGCATGGGGTTTTCAGCATTCGGCAGGCTGGCAAACCAGCTCGAAGTATGGTAGCTGCAACCAATTGCATAACAGACGAGGTGCGAGCAGTCCCAGCCAGGATTGCCCGAGCCGCCCCACTGGTAGGGTTTGCCC
>CAQLOA010000203.1 GCA_948829205.1 uncultured Eggerthellaceae bacterium | reverse complement strand
ACCCTCACCAACGAGGACATCGTGCGTACCATGAAGTACATCATCGCGCTGCACGACGGCGTCGAGGGCTACCACTCCGACGACATCGACCACTTCGGCAACCGCCGCATCCGCACGGTGGGCGAGCTCATCCAGAACCAGTTCCGCATCGGCGTCTCCCGCATGGAGCGCGTCGTGCGCGAGCGCATGTCCATCCAGGAGAGCGACGACGTCAATCCCAACGAGCTGATAAACATCCGCCCGATCACCGCGGCGGTGAAGGAGTTCTACGGGTCCTCGCAGCTGTCGCAGTTCATGGACCAGACGAACCCTGCCGCGGGCATCACCCACAAGCGCCGCCTGTCGGCGCTGGGCCCCGGCGGCCTTTCGCGCGAGCGCGCAGGCTTCGAAGTGCGCGACGTGCACACCTCCCACTACGGACGCATGTGCCCCATCGAGACGCCTGAAGGCCCCAACATCGGCCTCATCGGGTCGCTGGCGTCTTATGCCCGCGTGAACGAGTTCGGCTTCATCGAGAGCCCCTACCGCCGCGTCGTCGACGGGAAGGTCACCGACGATGTGGACTACCTGACGGCCGACGAGGAGGAGAACTACATCATCGCCCAGGCCAACGACATGTTCGACCCCGACACCCGCGAGTTCGGAAGCTACGACAAGGACGGCAAGTGGGTTCCCTCCGCGCGCGTGCTATGCCGCACCAAGAACGCCAACGGCGAGTTCGGCGAGCCTGACGAGGTCGATCCCATGCTGGTCAACTACATGGACGTGTCCCCGCGCCAGATGACCTCGGTCGCAACCTCGCTCATCCCGTTCCTCGAGCACGACGACGCCAACCGCGCGCTCATGGGCTCCAACATGCAGCGCCAGGCGGTGCCGCTGCTGAAGCCCGAGGCCCCGCTGGTCGGCACCGGCATCGAGCATCGCATCGCAGTCGACTCGGGCGAGATCCTGGTGGCGCAGCATTCCGGAACGGTCGACTACGTCGACGGCCAGACCATCATCGTCTTGAACGACGACGGCGACTACGACGAGTACCTCATCCCGAAGTTCCAGCGCTCCAACCAGTCCGGCTCCATCAACCATCGTCCGATCGTCCGCCAGGGTGACCGCGTCGAGGCCGGCGACGTGCTGGCCGACGGCCCCAGCTGCGACCATGGCGAGCTTGCGCTTGGCGCCAACCTGATGGTCGCCTACATGCCGTGGGAAGGCTACAACTACGAGGATGCCATCATCGTGTCAGAGCGCGTGGTTGCCGAAGACCTTCTGACCAGCATCCACATCGCCGAGTACGAGATCGACGCCCGTTCGATCAAGCTGGGCGACGAGGAGATAACCCGCGAGATCCCCAACATCTCCGACGACCAGATCGCCGACCTTGAGGCCGACGGCGTCATCCGCATCGGCGCCGAGGTGTTCCCTGGCGACATCTTGGTGGGCAAGGTCACGCCGAAGGGCGAAAGCGAGCCCTCCTCCGAGGAGCGCCTGCTTCGCGCGATCTTCGGCGCGAAGGCCCACGAGGTGCGTGACACCTCGCTGCGCGTCCCGCATGGCGCAGGCGGCCGCGTCATCGGAGTGCTGCGCTTCAGCTCCGAGAACGGCGACAAGCTGCCGCCGCAGGTCAACGAGCTCGTCCGCGTGTACGTCGCACAGAAGCGCAAGGTGCAGCAGGGCGACAAGCTTTCCGGCCGCCACGGCAACAAGGGCGTCATCTCGCGCGTGCTTCCCGTGGAAGACATGCCCTACCTGGCCGACGGCACACCCATCGACGTCATTCTCAACCCGCTGGGCGTTCCTTCGCGTATGAACGTCGGGCAGCTGCTCGAGAACCATCTCGGCTGGGCCGCAAAGTGGGGCTGGTCCGACGACGACCCCGATGCTACCGTGGAGGGGCCGATCTTCGTGTCCACGCCCGTCTTCGACGGCGCCACCGAGGAGGAGATCTCGGACGCCATCATCAAGGCGAACCGCAACCTCATCAACAAGAACCACGCCAAGTACGGCGACAAGGCGCGCGACGAGTTCGTTCCGCAGCTGTCGCCCACCGGCAAGACCTGGCTGTACGACGGACGCACGGGCGAGAAGTTCCGCGAGCCCATCACCGTCGGCGCAACCTACATACTAAAGCTGGGACACATGGTCGACGACAAGATCCACGCGCGCTCGACAGGCCCCTACAGCCTCATTACCCAGCAGCCCCTCGGAGGCAAGGCCCAGTTCGGCGGCCAGCGCTTCGGCGAGATGGAGGTGTGGGCGCTTTACGCCTACGGCGCCTCCAACGTGCTGCAGG
>CAQLOA010000202.1 GCA_948829205.1 uncultured Eggerthellaceae bacterium | reverse complement strand
TCCTCAAGGGGCGCGCATGAAACTGATGCCGATAAAGCAAGCGCAGGCGAAGCTCGCGAACGCAACCGCCGACAAGGGGCTGAGGTCAATCAGGCTGAGCACATTCAAGAAGGACCGCTCGCTGACGCTCAGGCGCGAAGGCGACGGCTGGGTTCTCGACGAGAGCGGCTTCGAGGAATCGACCTCCCCGTTGCCTTCGGGGGCAGCTGGAAAGCGCATGGTGAAGGAGGCGTTCAAGCGCGAGTTCCCGCGCAGCACCAGGGCCTACGTAGCGGAGACGAGGGCCTGACCCGAGCAAAACGCAGCCTGCCTCCAGCAAAAGGGCAAAACGCGGCCGCTATGCCTTCTCGGACACGACCCCGGCCTCGTCTATCTTCACGTTAGGCGACAGTCTCTCGAGGAAGTCGAACAGCTCGGCCTGGTCTTCTGGGTCGCTCAGGTAATGTGTCTCGTACCCTTCCTGCATGCACGGGACGAACGACATCCCCTTCAGGCCGTCGCGCCCAACGCTCAGCTTGAGCAGCCCCGCGTACTTCGTCTCGTCGTTGAACCAGAAGTCGCCAAGGCTGTACACCACGGGCTTTCCGTCGACGTATTCCATCCCCTGAAGAACGTGCGGATGTCCTCCCACAACTATGTCGGCGCCCGACTCCAGGAATTCCCTGCCGAGCTCCTGCTGGAGAGCGTTGTAGTCGTTCGTGTCCTCGTCGCCCCAGTGGATGTAGGCGATCAGGTAGTCGCACTCCTGGGACGCCTGCTCGATCACCTGGTCGAACTCGGTCGTGTCGTAGGCCAGAAGGACGCCCGGGGAATCGTCCTCGGCCTGCGGGGTATAGCGCATCTTCTCAGCGTTTGAGGCCGCCACGAAGCCCACCTTTATCCCGTTGATGTCGAAAAAGGCCGGGCGTCTGGCCTCCTCTATGTTCCTGCCGCCTCCCACGTACGCGATTCCCGCCTGCTGCAAAAGCTCGACGGTGTCGAGCATCGCGTCGGCGCCGTAGTCGTAGACGTGGTTGTTCGCGAGCGACACCAAATCGACGCCCATCTGCTTCAACAGGTCCATGCGATCGGGGTTGGCGCGGAAGGTGTAGTACTTCCCAGCCAGGGGCTCTCCCCTGTCGCTTATGGCGTACTCGTGGTTCAGGAAGAAGAGGTCGGCACCGTTCGTGACGTCGAGGATTTCCGGAGAGATGCACTCGTCCAGCTTGCCGACCTCGTCGAAGTGGTCGAGGACGAACCCGTCCTCGGCGAAGCACAAGTCGCCTGCGATCACTATTTCCGCGCGGGGCTCCTCGTAGTCGACGGGCTGCCCGTCGATATGCGCGCTGGATGCTGATGCGTCGGCGGGATCGGTCTGGGCGCCGGCGGCTTCCGCGCCCTGGCCGCCCGAGAACTTCGCGACCGCGCACCACGCTATGGCGACGCAAAGAACCAAGGCCGCTACGACGAAAGGCCACGTGCGCAGCCCCTGCGGCTTCGTCGTGCGGTACCCAGCCTGCTGCCTTCCCTTTGCCATGCATTCTCCGCTTCATTGTTCAAAACATCTCGAACTCATGCTTATATTAATGCGCAAAAAGATGAAGCCAAGCCTCAACGCCGAAATGCGTGAAAGTCAAGCTAGCGACCTCCGACGTGACAGAACGGAGACTTAAAGCTTCTTCAGCACCTCAGGCCCATAATGCACCTCAAGGCTTTCGAGCAGGGCATCGAACTCGCCAATATAGCTATCAGGGATGATTCCCACAAGCCTTTCGGCCTGTTCGGAGTCATACACATGCTGCGCCTGATTGCGGTCGTCCAGCATCTCCAGCCACGTCTCCTCGTCTATGAAATCATAGGCGGCATATGCCGCCTTTATGACTCCCCTAGGAGAACTTACGCCGGAAAGCTGCCCCTCGTAATCAAGCGTGTTCTTCAACAGCTTCCAGGCAAGCTCGAACTGCATGGTGAACTTGTCAATGATTCCACCCTGGATGAATTCGTTCTCAAGGTCTTGCTCTGGCGCCCTTCTAAGCACATTAAGGTTGGAAGCGTAGTTCTCATACTTCGTCATAGATCACAACGCCTTCCTCGGCAATCCTTCGCTGCAGGTCCTTGCTGATATCCTTCGAAAGATCTATGAAGTCAAACGACAGCAACGTAGGGCAATGGTCTTCTACGGACTCGATGAAGCCATGCTTTCCCGGCCCGTATATCGCCAGGTCAATGTCGCTCTTTTCGGAATAGTTTCCCCGGGCGCGCGATCCGAACAACACAACCTTGGACATCCCGTTCAGCCGAGCCGCGTCGACAATGAAGTCAACAACATCGTCTGTAAGCCCGAAACTGGCCATACCGAATCTTCCTGGAAGAAAAAGGCCAGAACTTGCGTTCTGGCCTCGGCGTTCAAATGGCGGGATGTACGAGACTTGAACTCG
>CAQLOA010000201.1:561-2449 GCA_948829205.1 uncultured Eggerthellaceae bacterium | reverse complement strand
GGGGCTTCACTGCCGTGTGCGCCATGCCGAACACCGACCCCGTCGTCGACAACGCCGTGGGCGTGGAGTATGTGAAGGCCCGCGCAGACGAGGTGGGAAAGTGCCGCGTCATACCGTCCGGGGCATGCTCCAAGGGCCTTGCTGGGGAGATACTTTCAGACATGGGCGACATGAGGGCCCATGGCGCGGCGGCCTTCACCGACGACGGGCACGGGGTGCAGGACGCCGGCATGATGCGCCGCGTGATGGACTATGCCGCGCAGTTCGGATGCCCGGTGATGCCGCACTGTCAGGACGACTCGCTGGTGGGCGACGGCCAGGTCAACGAGGGCGTCGCGTCCACAAGGCTTGGCCTTTCCGGCTGGCCTGCCGAGGGCGAGGAGGTCGAGATAGCCCGAGACATAGCGCTCTGCCGCCTGACGGGATGCCCGCTGCACATCCAGCACATCACGACCGCCCGCGGGCTCGAGATGGTCAAGGCCGCGAAGGTCGAGGGCCTTCCCGTCACATGCGAGGTCACGCCGCACCACATGTTCCTCACCGAGGACGACATAACCGACGAGTACCAGACGTCGCTGAAGGTCAACCCGCCCTTGCGCACGGCTGACGACGCCGTTGCCTTGGTGGAAGGCCTTGCCGACGGAAGCATAGACTGCATAGTCACCGACCATGCGCCCCATGCCGACTGGGAGAAGGACCGCGAGTTCGAGCTTGCGCCGTTCGGCATGATCGGCCTCGAGACGTCGCTCGGACTCGTGCTCACGAAGCTGGTGCGCCAAGGGATCATCGACTACAACCGCATGGTCGAGGCAATGGCCGTCGCGCCGCGCAGGATACTCGGGCAGGAGCCCGTCACCATCGCGCCCGGGTCGACGGCGGACTTCACCGTGTTCGACCCGGAAGAGGAATGGACCGTGGACCGCGACGGGTTCCTTTCGAAGGCGGGCAATTCGGGATTCCTCGGATGGAAGCTGACGGGCCGCGCCACCGACGTCTACGTCGGCGGCTACGCCACCATGGAGGAGGGAGGCATCGTTGAGTAAGCTAAGCCAGGAGATTCTTGAAAAGACGTCCAAGGGCGCGCGTGAAGGCGCGCTGCTGGTGCTGGAGGACGGCACCTCGTTCGCAGGCTTCTCCTGCGGGGCGCAAGGGGAGTCGTTCGGGGAGATATGCTTCAACACCTCCCTGGAAGGATACCTGGAGGTGATAACCGACCCGTCCTACGCAGGCCAGATCGTCACGATGACCTACCCTCAGATAGGGAACTACGGCGTCAATTCGGACGACGTCCAGCGCGCAAGCTGCGCCCTTCGCGGGCTGGTCGTGCGCGACATGTGCGAGACGCCCTCCAACTGGCGCAGCGAGCGCAGCCTTTCCGACTTCCTGAAGGAGGAAGGCGTGGTCGCCATCGAAGGCGTGGACACGCGCGCCCTCGTCCGCCACATCCGCGACCACGGTGCGATGAAGGCGGGCATCTCGACGCTCGACCTCGACGTCGAGTCGATGCTTGCCAAGGTGGAGGCCTCTCCCTCCATCGTCGGCGACAACCTGGTGAGCGGCGTGTCCGGCGGCGACGTGCAGGCGTTCTCCAAACCCATGGAGAGCCATGCGTTCTCGCTTGAGGACATCGCCGGGTCCGGCAGGTACAAGGTCGTGGCCTATGACTGCGGGGCCAAGGACTCCATCCTGGTGAACCTTGGGCGCATAGGCGCAGATGTCGTCACGGTGCCGTGGAACACTCCCGCCGAAGAGGTGCTCGCCATGCAGCCCGACGGAGTGTTCCTTTCGAACGGACCGGGCGACCCTGACGCGGTCGGCGAGACCTTCGCCGAGGTGGAGAAGCTCCTTGGCAAGACGAAGGTGTTCGGGATCTGCCTGGGGCACCAGA
>CAQLOA010000201.1:0-551 GCA_948829205.1 uncultured Eggerthellaceae bacterium | reverse complement strand
ATGAACCTGCTCACGGGCCGCGTCGAGATAACCGCGCAGAACCATGGCTTCGGCCAGGTGTTCGAAAGCCTGGGCCCGGTAGTCCCCGAAGAGTCAGGCGGGTACTCCCAGCACGAGGCCGACCTTCGCGAGTGGGCCAGAAGAGGGGTGGCCCCCGTCGTCATGAACGACCGCTACGGGCGCATAAGGCTCACGCACGTGAACCTGAACGACGGCACGCCCGAAGGCATGGCCTTCCTCGACGTGCCCGCGTTCTCGGTCCAGTACCATCCCGAGGCCAGCCCTGGGCCTACCGACTCGCACTACCTCTTCTCGGCGTTCGCCAGGATGATGGACGGCGATCCCGGCTACCTCGACATAGACATTGCGGAAGACCGTTTGCAAGGCTGGAGGTTCTAAGTTGCCGAAACGAGAAGACATAAAAAGCATTCTGGTGATCGGCTCCGGGCCGATCGTCATAGGCCAGGCGTGCGAGTTCGACTACTCTGGCGCGCAGGCCTGCAAGGTGCTCAAGCAGGAGGGCTACAGGGTGGTGCTCGCCAACTCCAACC
>CAQLOA010000200.1 GCA_948829205.1 uncultured Eggerthellaceae bacterium | reverse complement strand
ACCAGAAGATGACGAAGAAGGGCAAGGGCTTCTCGGAGATCTACGACCTCATCGCGGTGCGCATAATAGTGAAGTCGGTGAAGGACTGCTATTCGGCCCTGGGGGCGGTGCACACGCTGTGGAGCCCAATGCCGGGCCGCTTCAAGGACTACATCGCGATGCCCAAGTTCAACATGTACCAGTCGCTGCACACCACGGTGATGGGGCCTGCGGGCAAGCCTCTCGAGGTGCAGATCCGCACCGAGGAGATGCACCGTGCCAGCGAGTACGGCGTCGCTGCCCACTGGCGCTACAAGGAGAGCGGTGGCCGCGTGGACTCGGGCGAGCTGGACAAGCAGCTGGCGTGGCTGCGCGAGATGGTGGACTGGCAGGACGGCACCGAGGATTCCCGCGAGTTCCTCAAGAGCCTCAAGATGGACCTGGACAACACCGAGATCTACGTGTTCACGCCGAACGGCGACGCGAAGACGCTGCGCGCCGGCGCCACGCCGGTCGACTTCGCCTACGCCATCCACACCGAGGTGGGCAACCACTGCGTGGGGGCGAAGGTGAACGGCGCCATAGTCCCGCTCACCTACGAGCTGAAGATAGGCGACCGCGTCGAGGTGCTCACCTCGAAGAGCGCATCGCCGTCGCGCGACTGGCTCTCGATAGTGAAGACGCCCTCGGCCCGCAACAAGATACGCAGCTACTTCTCGAAGCAGACACGTTCCACCGACCTTGCGGACGGCCACGACATCCTGATGCGTGAGATGCGCAAGCACGGAGTGGGGCTTTCGAGCGCGCGCTCGGCCAGGGCGCTGAAGATCGTGGCCGATGCCATGGGGTTCAACGATGCGGACGACATGTTCGTGCAGCTGGCCCGAGGCAAGGAAAGCGCGCAGCATGTTGCCAACCGCATGCTGAAGATCCTGGTCGACCGCGCCACAGAGGAGTCGGAGAAGCCCCGCGTGGGGTCGGGCGCTGGGTCGACCGGCATAATGCCGCCCATGATCACCAGCGTGAAGCGGCCGAAGAAGCACGAGGCGCACTCCAGCAACGGAGTTGTCGTGAAGGGGCTCGACGACATTCTCGTGCGGCTGTCGCGATGCTGCAACCCGGTCCCTGGAGACGAGATACTGGGGTTCGTCACGCGCGGGCGCGGCGTCAGCGTCCATCGGGCCGACTGTCCCAACGCCAAGGACCTGAAGAAGGACCCGAACCGGATAATCGACGTGCAGTGGGAGGGCGACTCCACGGCCGCGTCGCTCTACAAGGTCGAGATACACATCGAGGCGCTCGACCGCATCAACCTGCTTCTGGACGTCACGCGCATATTCTCGGAGTGCGGGGCGAACGTGCTTTCGTGCTCGTCCAACACGCATCGCGACGGCGTGGTGGAGATGCGGTTTCTGTTCGAGGTGAACGAGCTTAAGAAGATCGACTACGTGATAGACAACCTGCTCAAGGTGGACGGCGTGTTCGACGCCAGGCGCATGCTGCCTGGCGAGTCGATGCGCAAGCGGTAGGAGGTTCATCGTGTCAATCCGCGAGGTGAAGGTCGACGGGCTTTGCGTCGACGTGAAGTTCCTGGTCATGGGGCCGCTTCAGAACAACGTGTACGTCATATCCGACGGGGAGGCCGCGATGGTGGTGGACTCCAGCGCGCATGCCGACGTCATCATGCAGAGCGTCGGCGACCTGAAGGTCGAGGCCATCGTGCTCACGCATTCGCATTGGGATCACACGGGCGCCGCCGCCGAGCTTCGCGAGCTGACGGGCGCGCCTGTGATAGCCTCGACCGAGGACGCCCCCTACGTCGAGAACCCGTGCGAGGGCGACACGTCGCACGTCGGGAATCCCTGCAAGGTGGACCGCATCGTCGGTTCTGGAGACATCGTGCAGGTGGGCGGCATGCAGTGGAAGGTCATCGAGACGCCAGGGCATTCGTCCGGGTCCATATGCCTGTTCTGCATCCCGCAGTTCGGAAACCATCCCGACGGATACCCCGTGCTGGTGTCGGGCGACACCCTGTTCGCCGGCACCACCGGACGCACCGACTTCGAGCGCGGGTCAGACGCCGAGATGGCTGCGTCTATGAAGCGCCTGGCGATGCTGCCCGACGACACCGTGGTGCTTCCGGGGCACAACTCGCTCACCACCATCGGGGCCGAGCGCAGCACCTTCGCCCGGTTCGGCTGGGAGCCCGACGAACACTAGCGCATTGCGGCCTCTACCAGATGCGAGGCCAGTACTGCGGTGGTCACCGACCCCACGCCTCCGGGGACCGGGGTGATCGACCCCACGATGGGCTCCACCGCCTCGAAGTCGACGTCGCCTACGAGCCTGTCGGCTTCCTCGTCCCAGTTGATCCCCACGTCTACGACATGTTGGCCTTCCCGCACGCAGGCGTAGTCGACGACACCTGCGTGCCCGGCTGCGGCGACGACTATGTCCGAGGCTTTGCATATCTCGGCCAGGTTCC
>CAQLOA010000199.1:837-2464 GCA_948829205.1 uncultured Eggerthellaceae bacterium | reverse complement strand
GACTCCCCCTGACACCGCAAGTAAAGGTCTGCGGCAGGGGATGCGTCAGGGGACGTTCGCCGTCAAGTCCGTTTCCCCTGTTTCCCATTCAAGGAGGCATGCCCATGATCTGGGAGTGCGGAAGGTTCAAGTTCGACACGGTCACGCCCACGGTCATGGGCATCGTCAACGTCACCCCCGACTCGTTCAGTGACGGCGGCGACAATTACGACGTCGACGCAGCCGTCTCCACCGCCGTGCAGATGGCCAAGGACGGTGCGCTGATAATCGACGTCGGTGGCGAGTCCACCCGTCCGGGAGCCGACTCTGTCCATCCCGACGAGGAATGGCGTCGGGTAGGCCCTGTGATCGAGGCTCTTTCCAAGAAGGGCCTTTGCGTGTCGGTCGACACGCGTCATTCGCAGGTTGCGGAAAAGGCCATTGCGGCGGGTGCGTCCATAGTCAACGACGTGTCCGGCTTTCGCGATCCGGAAATGGTGAAGGCCGTGCTCGATTCCGATGTCGGGCTGGTGGTGATGCACATGCAGGGCGAGCCTTCCACCATGCAGGACGACCCGTGCTACGACGATGTCGTGTCCGAGGTGTGCGAATACCTGGGCGCGCGTGCGCGCGAGCTTTGCGAGGCGGGGGTGTCCCGCAAGCGCATATGCCTGGACCCCGGTCCGGGCTTCGGCAAGACGCCCAAGCAGACGTTGGAGCTGATGCGCAACATCCACGAGGTGCGGCATCTGGGCTACCCCGTGATGGTCGCAGCCTCGCGCAAGAGGTACGTGGCCTACGCGTATCGCATAGACGACCCCGACCCCAAGGCGCGCGACGAGGCGTCCGCCCAGGAGGCGTTGCTTGCTTGCGAGCTGGGCGCGTCGGTCGTCCGCACGCACAATGTGAAGAAGACGGTCGAGGTGCTTTCGGGGCTTCGTCCCTACGTGCTGCTCGGCCTTGGGTCGAACGTGGCGCTGGTGGCCGAGCCGGGCGAGGAGACCGAGGCGAAGATCGCCCAGATAAACCTTGCCGTCGCGTCGCTTTGCCAGCTTCCCGATTCGCAGCTGGTGGACATGTCGTCCTTTTATGAAAGCGAGCCCGCCTATTGCACCGACCAGGATGATTTCGTGAACGCGGTGGTGCTCATGCGCAGCGGCATCCCGCCCAAGGAGATGCTCGTCTACCTGCATGCCATCGAGGCGCAGCTGGGGCGCGTGCGCGACGAGTCCAATCCGAAGGGGCCGCGCACCATAGACATAGACATCCTGGACTACCAGCTGTACACGGCGATGTCCGACGAGCTCACGCTTCCTCATCCCGGGGCGACCGAGCGCGATTTCGTCGTCAAGCCGCTTTGCGAGATCCTTCCCAACCACGTGCTTGCGGACGGAAGCCGCGTCGGCGACATACCCGAGGACAAAAGGATTGGCCGTGCCTGGAAGGTCCGAGGCTGACGCTTCGGTTCGACATACGGGAGCATGACGAGCTCACCTCCACCAACGACCTGGTCAAGCAGGCGATCGAAGAAGGGGCGCCCGAAGGCCTGGTGGTTTGCGCGAAGGTGCAGACTGCGGGGTATGGCCGTCGCGGGCACAGGTGGGAAAGCGGCGAAGGCAGCCTTTACATGTCCGTGCTCCTGAGGCCT
>CAQLOA010000199.1:0-827 GCA_948829205.1 uncultured Eggerthellaceae bacterium | reverse complement strand
CGCCAGACCCGTCCCCTGTTCCAGAAGCTGCTGCATCCGACTCGCAGGGGTCGCATCTGGCGACGCTCCCGCTTGTCGTCGCCCTTGCGGTCCGGCGTGCCATCGCGTCGTTCCTTCCGCCGGCTGCAGCATGCGGCGTGAAGGTGAAGTGGCCCAACGACGTGGTCTTCGGCGAGGCGTCGCCCGAAGGCTTCAGCAAGATGTGCGGGATCTCCACCGAATGGAAGTCGGGATCCGTCTGTGTCGGAATCGGCGTGAACGTCAGGCGCGCATGCCAAGGGACGGGCATGCGTCAGGGAACGTTCGCTTTCGACGCGCACCGAAAAGCGGCGTATGTCGAAAGCGAACGTCCCCTGGCGCACGCCGAAAACGGTCTCTGCCAGTCTCCTCGCAACCTCCCCACCTACATGAGCGACATCCTGGGCGGGTCCGACTGCCCGCCCGTAAGCCAGGTGCGCGACGCCGTGCTGCGCGGGCTCGCGGCCGTCTACGACGAATGGCTGGCGTGCGGGTTCGCACCCTTCCGCAACGAATACATGCAATGCTTCGCGCTGCTTGGCGCCGAGGCGCGCATAGACGACGCAGCCGTGCTTGACGAGGACGGGTCGCTCGTTGCGGGCGAAGTGCCCTGCTGTTCGATAGAGGGCGTCACGGACAAGGGGTTGCTGGTCGTAAGGCCGTGCGGCTCCCATGTCCCGGCCAAGGTGGCTTCGGGAACGGTTACAATAGGTCACTTCTTGAAAAACGACGAAGGGTTGGATCATGACTGACGGAATGGCAAAGAACTCCACACTGTCCGCCAGCCGCACGAAGGCTATAGCCTACGT
>CAQLOA010000198.1 GCA_948829205.1 uncultured Eggerthellaceae bacterium | reverse complement strand
GGGCAGGAGGTTTCGTACCGCAAGCTCCTTGGGCAGCTTGACGATGCTGGCAACGCCACCACGATAGCTCACTACCTGACGCTTCTCGGTGACGCAGGGCTGCTCAGCGGCCTTCAGAAATACACGGGCAAGCAGATGAAAAGCCGGGCATCGTCCCCTCGCCTCATGGTCCACGACACGTCGCTGATGACGGCGACCTATGGACCTGGGCGCAATGCGCTGCTGACAGATTCGGCCGTACGAGGCCACCTCGTTGAAAGCGCCGTAGGTGCGTATCTGACGAAGCGGGCGAAGGCGGAGAACTTCAAGGTGTTCTGGTGGCGAGACGGGACGAAAGAGGTCGATTTTGTGCTGCAGAATGGCAATGCCCTGACCGCAATCGAAGTCAAGAGCGGGCGCGTGAAGGGCCTTGGCGGCCTTGATGCGTTCCATCAGCGCTTCGCCCAGTCAAAGAGCATCGTCGTCGGCAGCCAAGACGCTCCCCTGGCCGCCTTCCTCAGTGGCGAAGTCCCTCTTTTCTAACCTGCTAGGAGAACCTACCAAATCTACGACTTCGACATTTTGCGAGGTTCAGCAAGAAGATACCGCCTCCGCTAGCATCTCACGAGCGCGCCATTCAAACACATCGAATGACACGCTCAAAGCAAGACGGCAGTCGAAAAGGCTAGGGGAGCTTGCGCATCTGCTCGCGGGCCTTGTCCATCTGGGCGTCCACGTCGATGCCCACGATGTCCAGCCCTTCGGCCGCGACGAACCGCGTCTCGGGGATTCCGAACATCCTGGCGATGCCGCACAGGTACTCGTAGCCGAAGTTCGCCCCTTCCACGAAGCCTCCGCAGGTGGTGATGTAGGTAAGGCTCTTCGCCTTGCACAGGCCTTCGCACTGGGCGTCCTCGGTGTAGTGGAAGGCGATGTCGCAGACGCTGACGTGCTCGATGTACACCTTCAGCGCCGACGGGAACGACATGTCCCAGTAGGGCGCGCCAACCACTATCTCGTCGGCGGCCGCGAACTGCCGGGACAGCGCAAAGATCGGGTCGTCCCAGTCGCGCGCCTCCTGCTTGGCAACGCGGTAGGCAACCTTCTCGGCATCGAAGGGCGCTAGCTCGTTCTTGGTCAGGTCGACCTCCACCACGTCGGGCTTGTCCGCCAGGTATTCGCGGCAGAGCGCGTACGTGCGCGAGTCGTCCTTCCCTCGCATGCAGGCGTTAACAAACAGTGTGGTCATGGCCGGTCTCTCTTCCTTGGAGTTGCTGCAGCTGGGTCGCCTCAACTGCGCCGTTTCCCCAAGTTTACTATTCTTTCGAGAGCCTCAGCCAGTCACGCCGCAAGCAGTCGGCAGTACAGCGCCTCGTCGGCGTCGCCGAAGACGTCGAACACCACGGTAATGTCCCTCCCGTTGCGGGTCAGCCAGTCGCGCACCGTGGCAACCGCGATCTCGGCAGCCTCCCTCTGCGGAAAGCCGAACACGCCCGTGCTTATGCAGCAGAACGCGACGGATTCGCACCCCAGGTCGGCCGCGGCGTCCAGGCACGACGTGTAGCAGTTCGCAAGCAGCGCCCTGTCTGCCTGCGTGACGATGCCTTCCGCTATGGGGCCGACGGTGTGGATCACGTGCCTGGCTGGAAGGTCGAACGCGTCCGTGGCCTTCGCCATTCCGGTGGGCTCGGGGTATCCCTGCTCGGCCATCAGCCGTGCACACTCCAGGCGAAGTTGGACGCCCGCGAACGTGTGGATGGCGTTGTCTATGCAGTGATGCCCAGGCACGAAGCAGCCGAGCATCTGCGAGTTGGCGGCGTTCACTACGGCATCCGCGGCCAGCGTTGTTATGTCGCCGCGCCAGAGCCTCATGTCGCTGCCGGTCGCAGGCTCGATGTCACGCACATCCGTCACGCCCCGGTACGCCAGCAGGGCCTGAAGCATTTCGTCCTGGAGAGCAAGAAACTCCTCGGACGCGGACTCGGCAGGGCGCGTATTCACAAGCGCGCGGAACAGGTCCCATTGCTCCTGCGGGTCGTCGCCAAGTGGCCCCGTCTCCTGTCCGCGTTCCTCCAGAAGCATTTCGTTCAGCTTGGGAAGAGCCTGTAGCACCGCCGCCTTCAGCTGCTCCTTCATGCGCTGATCGCCCCCATCGGCCACTGCAAACATCACCGCCAGTGCGGGACGTCGGGCAACTCCTCGGCGAGGAAGCGTCTGCAGGCCTCGAACTCCTCGCGGCACAACCCGTAGGCGACGCCTTCGAACCCGTCGTGGTAGTAGGCGCTCACGGTGAAGCTGGTGTCCAGCCCCTCTATGGGAAGGATCTCCAGCGACCCCTCGAACATCGCCGCGTTCAGGCCCGACACGAACGCCACGCATTCCTCGGTCTGAAGCTTCAGGTACAGCAGGTCCATGTCCCTGTACACGCTTTCCGACTCGGCCAGCGCATCGTCGTCGATCAGCTCGCCGGCCACCGAAGCCAGGCCTGCCGCCACGTAGCTGTCAGGCACCAGGCACTTC
>CAQLOA010000197.1:1148-2546 GCA_948829205.1 uncultured Eggerthellaceae bacterium | reverse complement strand
GGCGTCATCAAGGCCACCTTCAAGGAAGAGACCGAGGAAGACCTGTTCGGCGAGCAGGCCGTGCTCTGCGGCGGTTTGGTGGAGCTGGTGAAGGCCGGCTTCGAGACCCTGGTTGAGGCCGGGTATCCGCCCGAGCTCGCATACTTCGAGTGCTACCACGAGATGAAGATGATCGTCGACCTCATGTACGAGAGCGGCATCCACTTCATGAACTACTCCATCTCGAACACCGCCGAATACGGCGAGTACTACGCTGGCCCCAAGGTCATCAACGAGCAGTCCCGCGAGGCCATGAAGCAGATTCTCGCGCGAATCCAGGACGGCAGCTTCGCCGAGGAGTTCGTCGCCGACTGCAAGAACGGGCACAAGTGGCTCATCGAGCAGCGCGAGGCCATAAACGACCACGAGATAGAGAAGACTGGAGAAAAGATTCGCGGCATGTTCAGCTGGCTGTCGAACTAGGATAATTTGAAATCATTCGCACGAAGAAGGGGATAGATATGGGGCGCGTTTACAACTTTTCTGCAGGGCCGGCGGTTCTTCCCGAGGAGGTGCTGCGCGAGGCACAGGCGGGGATGCTCGACTATAACGGCACGGGCATGTCCGTCATGGAGATGTCGCACCGCTCCGCCGCATTCGCGGACATAATCGAGACGGCCGAGCAGGACATCCGCGACCTGATGCAGATTCCCGACGGCTACCACGTGCTGTTCCTGCAAGGCGGAGCCACGCAGCAGTTCGCCGCCATCCCGATGAACCTCATGGCCAACGGGAAGGCCGACTACATCGTCTCGGGATCCTGGTCGAAGAAGGCGTTCAAAGAGGCCAAGATATACGGCGACGCCAGATGCGTCGCCTCCTCCGAGGACGGCAACTTCTCCTACGTCCCCGAGGTGGATGGCCTGGAGTTCCGCGACGACGCCGACTACGTCTACATCTGCCAGAACGAGACCATCTACGGCACGAAGTACCCCAAGCTTCCAGACACCGGGAGCATACCGCTGGTCAGCGACGTATCGTCGATGTTCCTGTCCGAGCCCGTCGACGTGTCCGACTACGGTCTGATCTACGGCGGCGTCCAGAAGAACATAGGCCCGGCCGGGGTCGTGATCGTCATCGTCCGCGACGACCTGGTTCGCGAGGACGTAAACCCCATGACCCCCACCATAATGCGCTACACCACGCAGGTCGCCGCCAAGTCGCTGTCGAACACGCCGCCCTGCTGGGGGATCTACGTATGCGGGCTGGTGTTCAAGTGGCTGAAGAACCTTGGCGGGCTCGACGCCATGAAGAAGATCAACGAGGAGAAGGCCGCGCTGCTGTACGACTTCCTCGACCAGTCGAAGCTCTTCAAGGCCACGGCGGACGTGCGATGCCGCTCGCTGATGAACGTCCCGT
>CAQLOA010000197.1:0-1138 GCA_948829205.1 uncultured Eggerthellaceae bacterium | reverse complement strand
CTGTTCGTCGCCGAGGCGAAGGACCACGGCATCGAGTCCATCAAGGGGCATCGCAGCGTCGGCGGCATGCGTGCCAGCATATACAACGCCATGCCCGTCTCTGGAGTGAAGGCGCTGGTCGACTTCATGTCCCAGTTCGAGAAGGAGCACTCGTAAGACCCCAAGGAGGCTGAGATGGCCAAGAAGGTCCTAGTCACGGAGAAGGTTGCGCAGGAAGCGATAGACGCACTTCAGGGGCGCGGATACGAGGTCGACGTGAGGCTCGACCTCTCGCCGGAAGAGCTGAAGTCGGTCATCACGCCCTACGATGCGCTCGTCGTGCGCTCTGCCACCCCCGTCACCGGGGAGCTGCTGGATGCGGCCTCGAACCTGAAGATCATCGGCCGCGCCGGCGTCACCGTCGACAACATCGACCTCGAGGCCGCCGTCGACCACGACGTGGTGGTGTGCAACGCCCCTGCGTCCAACATAGTCTCGGCAGCCGAGCACACCATCGGGCTCATGCTGGCCGCAGCGCGCATGATCCCGCAGGCCAACGCCTTGGTGCATGGCGGCAAGTGGAAGAGGCATTGCTTCCTCGGAAGCGAGCTTTACGGGAAGACGCTCGCGATATTCGGGCTTGGGCGCGTCGGGTCGGCCGTGGCCGAGCGCGCGTCTGCGTTCGACATGAACCTGATCGCCTACGACCCGTACTGCTCGGAGGAGAGGGCGTCCTCCCTCGGGGTCCAGATTTACGACGACATGGGCGACGTCATCCGCCAGGCCGACTTCATAACCGTGCACCTTCCGATCACCGCCGACACCCTCGGGATGTTCGGGCGCAAGGAGTTCGCCGACATGAAGACGGGCGTGATCGTGGTGAACTCGGCAAGGGCCGGCATAATTGACCTCGACGCGCTGGCCGACTTCGTGGCCGCAGGGAAGGTGGCCGCGGCCGCCATAGACGTGTTCGAGGAGGAGCCATGCTACTCCTCGCCCCTGCACGGGCTCGAGAACGTCATCCTCACGCCGCACATCAGCGCCGTCACCAAGGAGGCGCAGGTGCGCGCCGGCGAGCAGATAGCCGAGTACGTCTGGCAGGGCCTCGAAGGGTCCATAGTGCCCACGGCCATCAACCCGACCGTGCTCCCTCCCGAGG
>CAQLOA010000196.1 GCA_948829205.1 uncultured Eggerthellaceae bacterium | reverse complement strand
GCGATGGTCAGGAGCTGCCTCTGTCCGGCGGACACGTTGGAGGCGCTTTCGTCTATCTCGAAGTCGTAGCCGCCCGGAAGGGTGGTTATGAAATGGTGAGCGCAGGCCTCCTTGGCCGCCTCGACGACCTCTTCGTCGGTCGCGTTCAGGTTACCGTAGCGGATGTTTTCGCGTATCGTCCCGCTGAAGAGCCAGGTGTCCTGCAGGACCATCGCGAACAGCGACCTCACGTCGCTTCGTGCATAGTCGCGTATGTCGCGCCCCCCGATGCGGATGCATCCCGCGTCGACGTCGTAGAAGCGCATGAGCAGCTTTACGCAGGTGGTCTTCCCCGCGCCCGTCGGCCCCACTATCGCGACGGACTGGCCCTGCCCGATGTGGGCCGTGAAGTCGCGCATGACGGGCTCGTCCGGCTCGTACCCGAACCTCACGTGGTCGAAGTCCACGTCCGTCGATGCGTTCGACGTGCGCGCCTTCGGATGCTCGGGCGCGAGCTCGTCCTCGCCCAGGAAGTCGAATATGCGCTCGGCTGCGGCCGCAAGCTGCTGGAGCACGTTCGAAACCTGGGCAAGCTGGGTCAGGGGCTGTGTGAAGTTCTTCACGTACTGTATGAACGCCTGGATGTCGCCGACGGTTATGACGCCCATGACGGCGAAGAAGCTGCCCGAGATCGCGACCGCGACGTAGCCCAGGTTGCCGACGAAGCTCATTATCGGGGGCATGAGGCCGGACAGGAACTGCGACTTCCACGCCGACTCCCTGAGAAGCTCGTTGGTCGCGTCGAAGCGTTCGACCGTCTCGTCCTCGCGCCCGAAGGCCTTCACGACCGCATGTCCCGAGAACGTCTCCTCGACCTGGCCGTTTATCTTGCCAAGCAGCTCCTGCTGGGCGAAGAAGTACTTCTGGGAATGCTTTACCACGATGGAGACCAGCAAAAGCGACACGGGCACCATGACGAGGACGATCAGCGTCATGACCCAGTTGATCGTGAGCATCATGACGACGACGCCGACGACGGTCGTGAGCGAGGTCACGAGCTGCGTCACCCCCTGGTTGAAGCTCTGGCCGAGCGTGTCGACGTCGTTGGTTATGCGCGACAGGACGTCGCCCGTTGACGTCTTGTCGAAGAAGCCGAACGGCAGCTTGTCTATCTTCTCGGAGATTGCGCCGCGAAGCCTGTAACACGTCTTCTGCGACACGTAGCTCATCACCCAAGACTGGGCCCAGCTGCAGGCCGCAGACAGCAGGTACAGCGCAAGCGTCGCGAACAGGATGCGCCCGATGAGGTCGAAGTCTATGCCACCCGTGCCCCCGACCTGTGCAACAAGCCCGTCGAACAGCACCGTGGTCGCCTCCGACAGCACCTTGGGGCCGATGATGTTGAAGACGGTGGAACCTATGGCGAACACGAAGACGACGACGAGCTGGACCCTGAACTGCCCCATGAATGCAAGCATCCGCCTCATGGTGCCCTTGAAGTCGCGCGGCTTCTCCCCTGGCATCATCCCGGCACCCGGGCCGTGATGCGGAGACCCCGGGCCGCGCTTGGGCGTGCGGGCCTTCGCCTCTATCAGCTTCCCGTCGCTCACGCAGCATCACCCCCGAGGGCGAGCTCTTCCTCCGAAAGCTGGGAGAGCGCGATCTCGAGGTACTGGGGGCAGTCCTCGAGAAGCTGGCGATGCGTGCCCTTCCCTGCGACGCGGCCCTCGTCGAGCACCACGATCTGGTCCGCGTCCATGACGGTCGAGATCCTTTGCGCGACGACGATGCGGGTCGTGCCGGGAAGGGCGAGCCCCAGGTCTTCCCGCAGCCTCGCGTCGGTCTTGTAGTCAAGCGCCGAGAACGAGTCGTCCAGAAGCAGCGCCCTGGGCTCGACCGCGACGGCCCTGGCTATCGCAAGCCTCTGCCGCTGGCCGCCCGAGACGTTGGTGCCGCCTTGCGAAACCTCGAACGCCATCCCTTCGGGCTTCTCGGCGACGAAGTCCGCCGCCTGCGCGACCGCGAGGGCCTTTTCGATGCGTGAGTTATCGGCGCCCTCGCATCCGTATGCGACGTTGGACCCTATGGTGCCCGAGAACAGGAACGACTTCTGAGGCACGTACCCCATCTGGGCCCTAAGGCGGTGCTGGGGAATGTCCCGGACGTCCACGCCGTCGATGCGGACCGACCCTTCGCGCACGTCGTGGAACCGCTCGACAAGCTTGAGCACGGTCGACTTACCGGACCCGGTCGCGCCGATTATGGCGAGGGTCTTCCCGGGCTCTGCGACGAAGCTGACATGCGAGAGCACGTCCTCGCATTCGCCGTCGGACTCGTAGCAGAAGCTCACGTCGTCGAACTCTATGCGCGCCCCAAGGCCCGCAGCCGGCTCGTAGCACGCGGGACGGTCGGGGTCGCGCACGACCGGCTCGCAGCCTATGACCTCGTCTATCCTCTCAGCGGCGACGTTCGCCCTGGGCAGCATTATGGTCATCATCCCCATCATGAGGAAGCCCATGATGATGACCATCGAGTACGTTATGAACGCGATGAGGTCACCGGTCTGCAGGT
>CAQLOA010000195.1:1047-2572 GCA_948829205.1 uncultured Eggerthellaceae bacterium | reverse complement strand
GAACTCGATGGGCGACGGCGTCGCGCTGGTGTCCTCGGCCGAGGAGACCGCTCGCGAGGTTCAGGAGGTCCTTCGCAGGCGCAGGCAGCTGGCCCCCGACGGTGGGGGCGCGACGCGCGAGTTCTACACCACGGGCGAAAGCGTGTCGGAGTTCGAACGCTTCGGGCGCATAGTCATGGGCGGAACGCTGGGCCCGGTGGAGCATCTCGGGCTTTGGGAATGACGGCATGAAAGGCAAGGCGGCAAGGATGAGGAAGATCGTCATAGCGACCAACAACGCGCACAAAGCCGACGAGATATCGCACGTGTTGGGAATGGACGGGCTCGAGTTCGTCACCATGAGGCAGGCTGGGATCGCATCCGACCCCGCGGAAGATGCGGACACGTTCGAGGGCAACGCCCGAATCAAGGCCCTGGCCGCCCACGAAGCAGGGGGCGGCGTTGCGGTGCTGGCCGACGACTCCGGCCTTGTGGTGGACGCGCTCGACGGCGCTCCGGGCGTCTATTCCTCCCGATTCGCCGGCGAGGACGGCAACGACGCCGCGAACAACGCGCTGCTTCTCGAGCGGCTGAAGGACGTGCCCGACGACAAGCGCACGGCGCGGTTCGTCTGCACGTTGGTGTTCGTCGACGAGGACGGCGCCGAGAAGGTGGCCACGGGCTCGGTGGAGGGACGCATAGGGCACGCCGAGCGAGGAAGCGAAGGCTTCGGCTACGACCCGCTGTTCTATCCCGACACCTACGAAGGAAGGCTCACCTTCGCGGAGGTTCCGCAATCCGAGAAGAACCTGATATCCCACCGCGCGAACGCATTGCGCGCCATGAAGGAGATGCTGTAGGGAGCAGCAGGGGGCGGCATGCGCTCCGCGCAGCGTTGCCATGTTCCGTATGTGGAAACTTCTTCAGGGTTGCATTAGAATGCTAGTACTTCGATCGGGACGTGGCGCAGTTTGGTAGCGCGCCTGCTTTGGGAGCAGGATGTCGCAGGTTCGAATCCTGTCGTCCCGACCACTGAAATCGCGAGGTCAGAGGGCATATCCTCTGGCCTCTTTTGATGGGTGGCGCCAAAGTGGTGCGCAGAGGCCGCTTTCGCGCCCGCATGCGAGGGCTTGTGGGGAGGTTCCAATGACCGGCGAGCAAGCAAGGCCCAAGAAGAAGCAGTCGCTGACGCGAAGGACGCTGCATTACTACTGGATCGCCACGCGCAACCACCTGGGGCTGTTCGTGACGGTGGTCCTGGCCACCATAGGGTTCGTCGGGTTCCTCACCTACGGGAACCCCTACGTCATGAGCATGATCGTCGACCGGGTCAGCCAGGGGTCGGTGCCGTCCGACCAGGTGTTCGACGTGTTCGGCCCCTACATCGCCGCGCTCATAGCCATAAACGTGTTGGGGCAGACGTGCAGCAAGCTCCAGGACTACTCGCTTTGGAAGCTGCAGATCGCCGTCAACTACGACCTTGCCACCATGGCGTTCGACGCGCTGTCGAACCAGTCGATGTCGTTCCACTCCAGCCGCTTCGGCG
>CAQLOA010000195.1:0-1037 GCA_948829205.1 uncultured Eggerthellaceae bacterium | reverse complement strand
AACTCTGGTCTCGCAGACCAGCAAGTTCATGAGCGCCTACACCCAGCTGCTGCAGAACGTCACGTTCCCGTTCCTTCCGGTCGTATGCTCAGTCGTGTTCACGTGCTCCATCCTGGCGCCGCTCGTTCCTGTCTACGTCGCCGTGCTGCTGGTGCTGCTCTTCGCATATGCGAGCGTGTCGTACGTCATGTACAAGCGCATCCTGCACCTGAACGAGAAGGCGGCCTCGGCGCAGAACCAGCTGTCGGGCGAGCTCTCCGACGCCGTGACCAACATCCTAGCCGTGAAGACCTACGGCCGCGAGGACTACGAGCGGTCGCTGTTCGACGTTGCGAACCGCGACGTAGTGAAGCAGGATTCGACTCGCATGAAGGCGTCTTTCGCCCGCGGCGTCATCACTGCCGCCATCACCATCGTGATAATGAGCGTCGTGACCGTGTTCATATCGGGCGGCAACTCGTGGTTCGGCATCACGCCAGGCACGCTCGTGATGATGTTCACGTACACCTACACGCTGACCAACCAGTTCAACTTCATCGCAACGGGGCTGCAGCGCTTCAACCAGGCCTTCGGAGACGCCAGCGGCATGACGGCCGTGCTTGACGAGCCGCGGCTGGTGTCGGACGTTCCGGGCGCGAAGCCGCTTAAGGTGGGCGAGGGGCGCATCGACTTCGAAGGCATCAACTTCTGGTACCAGGACGGGGCCGAGGGCAAGCAGGTGTTCGAGGACTTCGAGCTGCACATCCCTGCTGGCCAGAAGGTGGGGCTAGTGGGCAAGAGCGGCGCCGGGAAGACCACCCTCACGAAGCTTCTGCTGCGCCTGGCCGACATCCAGGAAGGCAGCATAATGGTCGACGGCCAGGATGTCGCGACCACCACGCAGCAGAGCCTGCGCCGCCAGATCGCGTACGTCCCGCAGGAATCGCTGCTGTTCCACCGCAGCATCCGCGAGAACATCGCCTACGGTCGCCCCGATGCGACGCTTGACGAGGTGCGCAAGGCTGCCAGGCAGGCGAATGCGCTGGAGTTCATAGAGC
>CAQLOA010000194.1 GCA_948829205.1 uncultured Eggerthellaceae bacterium | reverse complement strand
CAAAAGACCCGACCACTGTCGCATGCTGCTGGTTGATGTAGGGGCGCAGCTTGCCGCGTCCCTACGCTTCACGCTCGGGAAACGGTTTTCGTGCGCGGCGTTCCGTACGCCTTCGCCTTCCTATAATGGTCGCAAAAAGGCGAAGGAGGATGACATGAAAGTCGAAGCAGTTTCCGAGAAGGTTCCGTCCGACGGTCAGTCGTGCAGTGCGGCCCATGCCGACGGGAAGGACTATCGCGATCGGGTGTCCATGGAGTCGGGTGGCGCCATCGAGATGACCGACCCCGACTACGTCGAAGATGACGACGTGAAGGATTCCATGGCCGAAGGCTACTTCTGATAGGGAAGGTCGCCTGCCATTACGTTGAAGGCCGCGATTTTCGCGGCCTTTTTCTTGCTTTGTGGACGTAATGACGCGTTCAGGTGACAGTGGTCGGGTATTTTGTCACATTGTTGAAAAAGCGATTACACCAACCCAGTCCACCTTCCACAATGTGACAAAAGACCCGACCACTGTCACCGCCCGACTGGTGACGATAACGGGCGATTCGTCTCACGCTCCAACAAAGAAGGGCCGCCCGGTTTGGCGACCCTTCCTGTTTCTGCATCTCCGGCGAAGCAGGTCAAGCAAGCGTGCTTTCCGGAAGCAACAGCTGCGCTAGTTTCCGCGACAGCTACTTGCGCTTCGTGCCCGACCCGGTGTCGTCGGATGCCTCAAACGTTTCCTCGACGGTGGTCACCGTGACGTTCTTGTCGTCGTCGACGGCCACTGCCTCGTACACGAACCCGGGCTGGCCCATGACGGGCAGCTCGTTGTAGGCGACCATCTCGGCGATTTCGGCGGGAGTGGCGCTCTTGGGTTCGGTCTCAAGCAGGTATGCGGTGTCGGCGCGGCGAGCCATGGCCTCGCGGAAGTCCTTCGTTCCGACGAACACTTCCTGCTTGTAGGGGTTGACGCCGAGCTTCTTGGAGCGGTAGATGATGTATGCCAATGCGGCGATGTTGGCGAACAACGCGATCAGCGACACGACGGTGTTGACGGCAGGGTCGTTCACGGACTGTACGGCGAACACCGAGTCGTTTGCGAACATCGGGACCATCTGGCAGAACATGCACCAGATCGACAGCGTGAACGCGCGGTTCTGGATCCACCCGCCCTTGTTCCAGATGAGGCCTGCAATGGTAGGCGCCAGCAGAAGGGCGATTCCGCAGTACCAGGAGTGCGTAGGCAGGCAGTTGTAGGTGTAGCAGAAGTTCCACAGGTCGTAGGCGATGATGAACACCCAGGTCATGTCAGGCCACAGCATGTCCTGGCGCTTCTTCGAGATGTAGATGCCGAACCAGCCGGTCATGCAGGCGATGTTCAGAAGCCCGGCCACGCCGTTGAACACGTTGTGCCATCCGCCGTTCAGCACGACGCCCTCGGAGGACACCCAGCTGGTTCCCCATGCGCGGACGGCGCTCTCGAAGTCGCTGACCACGGCGATCAGGATGTTGATGGCCACGATGATGAACGGGAACGCCTTGAACCAATGCGAACGCCCGATCTTGCCCCAGCTGTACTTCAGCATCATGAAGCCTATGCATCCTGCCGTGGCGGCGTATACCTTTGCGTAGTGGAACCAGCTGTTCATGTCGGTGTGCGTCGGATTGTTCACGGCCCACTCGGCACCCATTCCGGCCCCGATCTCGACCGCCAGGCAGTAGATGGTCATGAACCCGCACACTCCGAAGAACATGAATATCCCGCCGCCCTTGGTCCTGCGGGCGAACTCGTTCAGCAGGATCAGGGCCGCCAAGACCATGAACAGTCCGATCCACTGATACAGGGCGTTAGGCCCATAAACGTCGAAAAGCATTTTCTCCTCCTTTGCTCGCTTTACGACCTGTCCATATGGAGCGTCTGCGCAATCACGTCGGCGATGACGGAGTCGTCCGCATCGGGGTGTTGGCGCAGATACCCGATCACACCCATGATGAGAATGTAGAACGTCTCATACAGGTGGTCGATCCGAATCTCATGGCGCGCTTCGTAGTCGCGCACCGTGGTGTCCAGGATGTACTTCGTCGCGTGGTCGGCCACGCGGTTCTCGAACATCAGGTACAGCTCGGCGTTCTCCTGCGAGGCAAGCGCGATGTGGAAGGGGTCGTTCTCGAAGAGGCAGACGCGCAGCAGCTTCACGACGGAGGAGAGCGCGTGTTCTATGTCGCCCTCGCGCCGTTCTTCGTTCCAGTGCATCAACGCCTCGAGGAACTCGCTCGTGTAGGCGTCCATCACTGCCGAGGTCAGGGCGTCCTTGTCGGGGAAGTAGTGGTAGAAGAGCGTTCGGCTTACGCCTACGCGTTGCGCGACGTCCTTTATGCTGGTGCGCGCAAGGCCGCGCTCGCGGTATAGCTCGCAGGCGGTCTCGATGATCTGGGCACGCCTGTCGTCGTAGTCAAGCTTGCGCGGGGCGCCTCCCGGGTCCTTTTTCGATATGTTCGGACGGCTTGCGCTCATGGCTTCCCTGCGAACCTTTCTGCTTGATGTTTCGAAAGATACTTCCATTGTTGACGCAGGGTCAATTCACACAATTGACAA
>CAQLOA010000193.1 GCA_948829205.1 uncultured Eggerthellaceae bacterium | reverse complement strand
CCTGCTTCATGGCCTTGATCTGCGCGGAGCCGCCGACGCGGGACACGGAGATGCCGACGTCGACTGCGGGGCGCTGGCCCTGGAAGAACAGGTCGGTCTGCAGGAATATCTGGCCGTCGGTGATGGAGATGACGTTGGTCGGGATGTAGGCCGACACGTCGCCTGCCTGAGTCTCGATGATGGGAAGGGCCGTCATCGAGCCGCCGCCGTTCTCGGCGGACATCTTGACCGCGCGCTCCAGCAGGCGGGAATGCAGGTAGAACACGTCGCCAGGATACGCCTCGCGCCCGGGCGGGCGACGAAGGGTCAGCGACATCTGGCGGTAGGCCACGGCCTGCTTGGACAGGTCGTCGTAGACGATGAGCACCGCGCGGCCCGGGTTGTCGGCCGATGCAGGCTTTCCGTCCTCGCCGTTGTAGATGAAGAACTCGCCCATCGCAGCGCCGGCCATCGGGGCGATGTACTGCAGAGGCGCGGAGTCGGACGCGTTCGCGGAGACGATGATCGTCTTCTCCATTACGCCGTAGCGCTCGAGGGTTTCCACGACGCCTGCGACGGTGGAAGCCTTCTGGCCGACGGCGACGTAGATGCAGATCATGTCCGTCTCTTTTTGGTTGATGATGGCGTCGATCGCGATGGCGGTCTTGCCGGTCTGGCGGTCGCCGATGATGAGCTCGCGCTGGCCGCGGCCGATCGGGATCATCGAGTCGACTGCCAGGATGCCCGTCTGCATGGGCTCGTTGACGGGCTGGCGGGCGGTGACGCCCGGGGCCTTGAACTCCACGGGGCGGCTGCCCTCGGCCTGGATGGGGCCCTTGCCGTCGATGGGCATGCCCAGCGGGTTCACAACGCGGCCAAGCAGGCCCTTGCCGGCAGGCACCTCGACGATGCGGCCGGTGGTACGCACCTGGTCGTTTTCTTTAATAGCGGCGACATCACCCAAAAGCACGGCGCCGACCTCGTCCTCTTCGAGGTTCTGGGCCAGGCCGTAAACGGTCTTGCCACCCTCCCCCGTGAATTCGAGGAGCTCGCCTGCCATTGCGTCACGGAGACCGTCGACGCGGGCAATTCCGTCGCCGACCTGGATGACCGTGCCGACTTCGCGGGACTGCACGTTGACGTTGAGTGCGTCAAGCTGCTTGCGCAGTGCCTCGTCAATAGCCTGAGCGGTGATTTCAGTCACTAGTTTTCACCTCCATCGTTCTCCTTGAGCGTGTGGCGCGCCTTGTTGAGCTGCGATATTACGCTGGCGTCGATGCGCATGCCGTTGACGCTCATGATTATGCCGCCCAGAATTGACTTGTCGATGCTCTCGTTGAGCACCGCTTTGCACCCTAAGTCGGCCTCTGTCTTTTCCTTGATTTGCTTGCGCAGGCCGTCGTCGAGCGGCACCACGGTGGTGACGTCAACGACGCAAAGGTTGAGCTTGTCCGCGACCACGTCCTCGTAGGTGTGGTAGACGCGCGACAACAGGTCTGCGTCCCCGTTCTGCGCCATGACGGCCACCACCTCGCGGAGCGCGGGGTTGCAGTCGGCAAAGACCGCGCGCGCCAGCCCGTGGCGCTGCTCGGGGGTGTAGTCGGGGTTCGACAGCGCAATGGTCAGGTCCATGTCTGAATAGATCAGCGTCAGCAGCTGGGCCAGCTGGTTGCGGACCTCGACCACCGAATCCTGGGAGCCTGAGCCGTTCGCTGCGTCGAACAGGGTCTGGGAATAGACCTGGACCTTGCCCTTCTGCACAAGCCTGTTAGTTGCCATTGAAGCTACCTGCCTCTTTTACGTACTTCTCGATGATGGAGCGATGCTCGCCCTCGGTGAGGTCGTTTCCGATGAGCTTCGCAGCCACATCGACCGAAGTGTCGGCTATGGAAGCCTGCAGCTCGGCAATGGCGGCCTTCTTCTCGGCCTCGATGGTGGCCTTGGCCTTCTCGATCATGTCGGCGGCCTCGGCCTGCGCCTTCTGCTGGATGTCGGCCTTCACGGCGTCGCCCGTCTCGCGGGCGTCGGCGATGATCTGCGTCGCCTGGGCCTTGGCGTCGTCCAGCTGCTTCTTGTACTCCGCAAGCACGCGTTCGCTCTCGATCTTGGCTTCCTCGGACTTCTTCAGGGCCTCCCTGATGGTGTTCTCGCGCTTCTCGAGCATGCCGTTGAACATCGGCCAGCCGAACTTCGCGAGGATGATCCAGAGGATGATGAAGGCGATCAGCATGGGGATGAACTCGAGCATGTCCGGAAGGATGGCCGAGATTCCGCCTGACGCCTCCTCTTCGTTGGCGAACGCGAGCGCAGGGAAAGCAAACGAGGACGCCAGCGCGCCAGCGACGACTGCGCCTATCCTGTTCGCCTTTTTCGCTCTTGTCTTCACGTTTTCCCCTTTCTAGCCTTATTCGGCGTGATATACCGGTCAGACCAGAAAGTTACATGATGAACGCGAGCACGAAGCCGATGAGCGCGAGGGCTTCGGCGAGGGCGGCGCCAAGGATGAAGTTGGTGAACAGACGTCCCTGGAGCTCGGGCTGGCGGGCGGTGCCCACGCAGCAGCCGTAGCAGGCGATGCCGATGCCGATGCCAGGTCCGATGGCGCCGAGGCCGTAGCCGA
>CAQLOA010000192.1 GCA_948829205.1 uncultured Eggerthellaceae bacterium | reverse complement strand
CGCTTACACCGTCGGCAAGCTGCTGCATGCCGTCGGTGACGCCTGACGTGTCGGGAACTTCCACCGGCGACGAGTAGGCCATGCCGACCACCTGGACGCCCGCCATCTCGAAGTCTGTGACGTCGGCAGAAAGCGCGAAGGATCCGTCCTTCCCGGGAAGGACGGTGAACGCCACCGTCTGGTCGGCCCCGGCATCGGACACGGTCGCGCCATCCGCGACGAGGTTGCTGCACTTCGCGGGGTCCAGCGTGAAGGAGACCTGCAGCATGAAACTGTCGAAGAAGGCCGGGTCGACGCCTGGGTTCTGCGACGTGCTCATCACGATCTCGACATGGCCGTCCTTGCCCGCAAGCTCGTCGGCGTCCACCTTCCTGCCGTCGAGGAAGTACTCGAGGCGGATGTTCCAAGGCAGCTCGACCTTCCCAAGGTTGCCTTGGTAGAAGAACGTTCCTTCGAAAGCATCGAATGTTGCGGCGTCGCCGTCCCGAACGATCTCCTCGGTCGTGGTCAGGTTCTTCACCAGCGTGTATCCCCCGTGGTCCTCAACGGTTCCGCCCTGCTCCACGTCGAAGCGGTTCACGACGTACGCGCCTTCGGGAGCCCCGTCGTGCGACAGATCGATGTAGGCGACCTCGGACTTCTGAAAGACGGCCTGCCCCTCGGCGGCAACGCGCTCGACCTGTTGGGCCTGTTCGCCCGACGCAGCCACCGCAAGCGTTGCTGGAGCAGCCACCGGGACGGCCACGATGCCGGCCGCCAGCGCAGCCGCCACGGCCACGGCGGCGGCGTTGCGCGAGGCCCACCTGAGCACGACGTTTCCGGACACGGACGAACGCGTGGGCACAAGCTTCAGGTCAGTGGCTTTCATGTCGTCTTCCATGGGTCCCTCCTAAGGGGAGCTTGCATTCGTCGGGCTCGAAGAAGTCCGCGTTGCGCGTGGTCTTCCTTATGATGCGGTCTAGGTAGATAAGCAGTCCGGGAAGGAAGCACGTGACCATCGCCAGCGAGATGAGCGCCCCGCGGCCTAGCAGCATTCCAAGCACCTGCACGGCGGAAAGCGAGGACGTGACGCCAAGCGCAAACCCGGCGGTGGCCAGGATGCCGGCGGACACGAGAAGCGACGGGAACGTCTCCCCCAGCGTTATGCGCACAGCCTCGCGAGGAAGGTGGCTTCTGCGATGGCGCAGGTAGTGCGTGGTCAGCAGGATGCCGTAGTCTATGGTGGCGCCCAGCTGCACGGTGTTTATGACCAGGTATCCGATGAAGTTCATGTCGTCGCCCATGAAGTACGGGATGGAGAGGTTTATCCATATGCCGGCCTCGATCGTCAGCAGAAGCACGATAGGCAGCATGAGCGAGCGGAACGTGAGCAAAAGCACGACGAATATGGCGATCACGGCGATGAGGCTGACCCGCACGTTGTCGACGGCGACTATCTTGCTCATGTCGTAGAGGTTGGCCGACTGGCCCGCGGCGTAGAAGGTTTCGTAGTGGCTGGCTGCGGCGTCCTGCACCGCCTGCACGGTGGCGAAGGCCTCCTCGCTTTCGGTGTCGGTGTCGACGTAGGCCACGATGCGCGCCCAGCCGTCGGAATAGAACTGGCCTGCCGCCTCCTCGGACAGGTACTCGACCGGAACCTGCGTCCCGACCGTGTGCGCATACGACATGACGCCCTTCACGTTCGGAAGCGATGCGAGGTCGTCGGAAAGCTCGGCCTCCTTCGCGACGTCTCCCTTCGGAACGAGCACGACCACCGCGTTCTGCTGGCCGAACTCGTCCTGGATGGCAAGCACGTCCTGGCCGTAGCGCATGTCGGGCTCGGGCGAGTTGTTCTGGTAGGTGAACGTGTTGTGCGCCTGGCCCAGGAAGGCAGGAACCACAAGAAGCGCCACGAGCACGAGGGCCGGCACGCGCACCTTGGAAAGCACCTTGTCCACGCCTTTGAACGACGGCATGAACCGCCTGTGGGCGGTCTTGTCGATCCACTTGTACAAGCCAAGCGTCAACGCAGGCAGGAACACCACCACCGTGACGAGGCTGAACAGTATGCCCTTCACCAGGTTGAGCCCAAGGTCGGCGCCGATGCCGAACTGCATGAAAGCAAGCGCCGCGAACCCGAACAGGGTGGTTACGGCGGACGCGAGGATGGTGCTGGTCGACTGACGCATGGCCCGGGCCATGGCCTTCTCGGGGTCGCCTTCGCGCAAACGCTCGCGGCCGAACGCGTGCAGCAGGAATATGGCGTAGTCGAGCGACACCGCCAGCTGCAGGATGGGGCTCACGGAATACGTGATGAACGAGATCTCGCCCAGGAAGATGTTGGTCCCCATGTTCATGAGGATGGACACGCCGATGGCTGCAACGAAAAGCAGGGGCTCTATCCACGACATGGTGGACACGACCAGCAGGAACAGGATGACGGGCACGATGATGGCGACCGCGCCAAGCACCTCCTCGACCGTGGAAGCCTGCATCTGCGCAGTGTCGGACGCCTCGCCCGAAACGGCGTTTCCTGCACCTTCGCCTTCGTCCTGCACGAGGGCCGGACCCACCTCGAACGTCACCTCGCCGCCGTCGGAAGGCAGCGCCTTGTCCCGGGCGATGCGGTCTATGAGGTTCCTTATCTCGGGG
>CAQLOA010000191.1 GCA_948829205.1 uncultured Eggerthellaceae bacterium | reverse complement strand
TCAGGTTCACGAACTGGCTCTGCAGGGAAGCGGTCGAGATCTGCACCGTGGGAACGCCTTCGGTGTACTCGGTGGAGTCGAAGTAGCGGAGGTGCGCCTCGTCGGTGAACTGTATCTTCACGTCGAGGTTCTGGGCAGGCTGGCTTCGGTCGAACAGGATGGCGACGTTGTGCACATCGATGTCAAGGTTGTTGAACTCCAGCTCATGGCTGCTCTCGGTCAGCCTGAAGCAGTCGTTGGAGTCTTGCGAGAGGTCGATGCGGCCCTCCAGGTTCACCGTCTTGTAGCCTGCGGAAGCGAAGTAGTTGAAGTTGAAGACGAACACCTCGAGCGCAAGCGCGACGAACAGGCACCCCAGCACCGCCTTCACCAGGTGCGCTATGATCGCTCGCCTGGGCAGGACCCAATGCCGGACGAAGTATCTTATGTTGTCGCCAAAAGTAGGCATGCAACAATTATATGGGTTATCACCATGAAAAAAGGGAGCGACAGATTGCTCCCTTTTGTCGATCTCCTAGTTTCTAGAGATGCAGGTTTGTCGATTGAGCGATCGACGTCTGCAGTGGTTTCAATTCGCGCGAAAAACCGAGGAAGCGTACTTCGGTACACGACGAGGGCTTGGAGGGCGAAGTGGAACCGCTGAGGCGTCGCGCAGCGTCTAGCAATGCTTCGGCCGTTTAAGGCCGAAGCATTATAGGCCCAAAGCCTTCTTCACGTCGGCGTAGACCTCGTCGGGGTCGCGGTCGCCGTCGATGGTCACCAGAAGGTCGCAGCCGCGGTAGTAGTCGATCAGCGGGCTTGTGGACTTCTCGTACACCTCGAGACGGTTGCGGACCGTCTGCTCGTTGTCGTCGTCGCGCTGGTACATCTCGCCGCCGCAGGCCTTGCACGAAGGACCGTCGGCCTCGGTGCCTATGGCACCGCAGTCGCGGCACATGCGGCGCGACGACAGGCGCTTGACGATGACTTCGGGGTCGACGTCGATCAGCAGCGCGGCGTCAAGCGGACGCTCGAGCTCGTTGAGCATGCCGTCGAGGGCCACGGCCTGCGTCGTGGTGCGCGGGAAGCCGTCCAGGATGACGCCCTTTGCGGTGTCAGGCTCCTGGATGCGCTCGCGCATCAGGTCGATGATCAGGTCGTCGGGAACGAGCTCGCCGGCGTCCATGTACTCCTTGGCCTTCTTGCCGAGCTCGGTCTGGTTCTTTACCGCGGCACGAAGGATGTCGCCCGTCGAAATATGGCAAAGCCCTTCCTCGGCGACGAGCTTGGCAGCCTGGGTTCCCTTGCCCGCGCCCGGAGCTCCCAAAAGAACGATGTTCATTTCCTACTCTCCTATTTGAAGAATCCGTCGTAGTTGTGCATCTTCAACTGCGACTCCACCTTGCTCATGGTGTCGAGCGCTACGCCGATCATGATCAGGATGGAGGTTCCACCGAACGATTGGATGAGCTGGTTGTCGGTGAAGAAGAAGATTATCGTGGGGACCACGGCGATGACGGCGATGAATATGCCGCCAGGAAGCGTGATCCTGCGCAGGGTGTTCTTGATGTACTGCACCGTGGCCGACCCCGGGCGCACGCCGGGGATGAAGCCTCCCTGCTTGCGTATGTTGTCGGCCGTTTCCTCGGGGTTGAACACCATGGAGGTGTAGAAGTACGCGAAGAAGACGATCAGCACCAACGTGAGCAGCCAGTTGATCCAGCCCGTGGTGCACGCGTCGGCGACTACGTTCAGCCAGTCGACGTTGAACAACGCGGCAAGCTGCGCCGGTAGGTACAGGATGCAGCTCGCGAAGATGATGGGGATGACTCCCGCAGCGTTCACCTTCAGCGGTATGTAGGTGTTCTGTCCGCCCATCATGCGTCTTCCCTGGACGCGTTTCGCGTAGTTGACGGGAATGCGCCTCTGCGCGCGCTCGACGTAGATGATCAACGGGATGCACGCCAACACGACGACGAGGATGAGCACGGTGAGCGCAATGCCCATGCCGAGGTCGGCCGTGAGGTTGATGGACGAGAATATCGCGGCGGGAACGCGGCTGACGATGCTGATGAAGATGATCAGCGACATGCCGTTGCCGACGCCGCGCTGCGTGATGAGCTCGCCCATCCACATGATGAAGGCGGTGCCTGCCACCAGCGTGAACACGATGACCACGTTGGTCAGCCACACCGGCAGCTCGTTGGAGAACGCCACGCCGTAGGCAGGCGACTGGAACAGCAGCAGGTAGCCGATGGCGTTGATCAGGCTAAGACCGAGCGTCAGGTAACGGGTCACCTGCGTGATCTTACGGCGACCGGAGTCCCCTTCGCGAGCCCAGCGGCCCACAGCCGGGATGACGCCCTGCATCAGCTGCATGATGATGGATGCGGTGATGTAGGGCATGATGCCCAGCGAGAACACCGAGAAGTTCGAGAGGGCGCCGCCCGTGAACAGGTCGAGCATCGTCATGGCCACTCCGGTGTCGGAGAAGGCGGTGGCGAACTCGTGGAACGGGATGCCCGGCACCGGCACGTAGGCGCCGAAGCGGTACAGCGCCAGGATGGCCAGCGTGAACAGGATCTTCTTGCGGAGCTCCGGAACCTTCAGCGCGTCAAGGATTGAGCTTAGCAAGGCTCTTCGACCTTTCCTCCGGCCGCCTCGATCTTGGCCTTGGCGGAGGCGGACAC
>CAQLOA010000190.1 GCA_948829205.1 uncultured Eggerthellaceae bacterium | reverse complement strand
GCGCCGAAGCGCGAGGGCTACGCGTTCACCGGCTGGTACGCCACCAGCGTTAAGGCCGGCGAGGACGGCGGCGAGCCCGTCGAGACCGAGGTGCCTTGGTACACGGCCGTGGCCGGCAACGACGGCACCACGTGGACGAAGGCCGTGGACGGCGCCTGGAGCGACATCAGCGTGGTGTCGGGCGAGGGCGCGGACGCGAAGGTCGTGCTGAAGGCCAAGTGGGTCGTGGTCATCAACAGCAAGGTGCCCGCGAGCATCGAGTTCACGATCGACCCGACCACCGTTCCGCCTTCCGCCGACGCGCAGAGCGGCCGCCTGGTCAGCAAGACGCCTGTGGCGCTGAAGCTCGAGCAGGTGAACATCGAGAAGGACGCGACCGGGTTCGACGAGGTGTTCGACAGCGGACAAATCGACCTGGACGTGAAGCTGAACATGACGGCGACCGCCGACGGCAAGCCCATCATCCTGGGCATCCCGACGAACGACACCGTCGTGCTCGACAAGGACCAGCTGATGCAGTTCGTGATCCCGGCATGGGACGGCGGCGCCGACCCGGCCGAGCTGAACGTGGCGTACAAGATCACGATCGGCGAGAACGTGCAGCTGCACCAGCTGGCCAACGCGACCATCGGCCGCGTGTACTACCAGATCGGCCTGGCCGACTAGCAGCATGCAGGCCGCGCGGGACATCATCCCGCGCGGCCCATGCGTGTGTCAGGGGACGTTCACTTTTGACACACGAAAGCAGGAACTGGGAAACGCAGCGAAAACGCAACACATGCAGGATGGCCGTACAGGTGCGGGGGAACACTATGGTGCAGCCAAGGAATAGTTGCAAGGAGAGCGGGTACCGCATCGCCGGCGACAGCGCCATTCGCCGACGGCGTGCCTGGAGCACGGCCGGCATGAGCGTCGGCGATTGCGCACGAACCGGCATCGCGACGAAGGCGACGGCTGCGGCCATCGTCGCCGCGCTGACGGCGTTCACGGTCGCGCCGCCCGCTTTCGCTGACGATGTGCTGGTCGCCAGGAGCCTGCTAGACGCCTCGTCTTCGCCAGCGATTCACGAGGCGGGGTCCGAAGAAGGCAGCATGCCAGACCCGGTTCGCGACGCCGCGGACGGCTCTAAGGACGACCCGTCTTCCGACAGCACGGGCGTTGCTTCTCCAAAGCCGGGCTCCGATGCAGGCGCCGCTTCAGGCGCCGTCGAAGCCGCTGATGCTGCTGATGCCGCAAGCTCCGGATCTGCGGACGGTGCAGGCGGAAACTCCGAGCAAGCCGATTCCGCAGTCGCAAGCTCCGACGATGCCGCAGCCGAGGTCGAGACCCTTTCTTTGACTGTCGAAGCCTACGCGACGACAGACGTCGAAACGGATGCCGTCGATGCCCAGGGGGCAACGCTTTATGATCGCATACAGGAAGAACTGGCCGCGTCGGCCAGCGCAGTGGTGGCCGTGGAGGTCGGCGACTCGCTTGATTCGCAGGTGTCAATCCCTGCCGGAAAGCATCTGACGATCGACCTGAACGGCTGCCCGCTTTCCGCAACCGCATCTGGCGCGGCTTTCCAATTGAGCGGCGGAAGCACGCTGACTGTGATTGACAACTCCTCAGGCAAGAGCGGGTCCCTTTCCGCCAGCTCGGCGCTGGCAATGCAGGGCGACTACGACCTCGAGAAATGCAACCTGAACCTGCAAAGCGGACATGTTTCGTGCACCACGCTGGTGGATTCGGCGAACTGCATGCAGGTCACGCTGCGAGGCGGCTCGGCCTCGATGACGTCGACCATGCGCGTCGGAAGCAACGTGTGGGTGGACATCCAAGGAAGCTGCAGCGCTTCCTCCAGTGCGTCGGGAAGCGCGTTCCAGATTGCCAACGGCGGCTACGTGAAGGTGCTGGGCAATGCGCGCCTGACGTACAGCGGCAGCGGGTCTGTGTTCGTGCTGAAGAAAGGCGGCGTGCTGGAGATGGGCTCTGGCGCCTCGTGCGGCGTGGCGATCAGCGCGCCTAGCGGCGGCATCGTGCAGTTCGACAGCAACAGCGTGGACGCCAGCTACAACGGCGCGAGCATATCCTGCGGGAGCGGGCATCCCGTGTTCAAGGCGGGAAGCGGCGGCGCAGGCGCCACGATCAAGTTCGTCAGCGGCGTGCTTCCCGACGATTCGATGAAGCATTTCCTTGGAAGCGGGAGCTATTGCGTGCACGAGCCGGGCAAGGGGTTCGTGGTTCGCGACCAGGCTTTCATCAACGGTAGCTGCATCGGGACGGCAGACGACGTGTACTACTATTCCGAGGCGGATTTTGCGAATGCGAGCGGGAGCAAGGTGCGTTTCCTGCTGGTGGAGTTCTCGTTCGATCCGACGTCGTGCGCAGGCACTCCGGTTGTGGGGAAGACGAGCCATATCCATGTGGCGCCGGGCACCGAGCTGCGGAACGCTCCGCTGTTTGCGCTGATGGAGGCGCCTGCGAAGGATGGCTGCAAGTTCAAGTGGGTGCGCTCGAGCACGGGCGAGAAGATGACGCCCGACGAGGTGCTTGCACTGCCGATTGCAGCAGGGGGAACCTATTCGTTCGTGGGGACTTATGTGGCTGACGAGGTCACGCCGCCGGACCCGGGGCCCGGGCCTGACGAGCCGGACCCTGTGGACCCGCCCGACCCCGTGGACCCGCCCGACCCCGGGCCTGGGACGGACGACCC
>CAQLOA010000189.1 GCA_948829205.1 uncultured Eggerthellaceae bacterium | reverse complement strand
CCCTCCTTGCCGATGGCCAGCGACAGCTGGTCGTCGGGCACCACGACGGTGGCGTGATGGTTGGCGGCATCGATGGTGACGTTGGTCACACGCGCCGGCGACAGCGCGTTGGCGATGTACACCGCCGGGTCGTCGCTCCACTGTATGACGTCGACGCGCTCGTTGCGCAGCTCTTCGACCACCATGCGCACGCGGGACCCCTTGGGGCCGACGCATGCGCCCACCGGGTCGAGGTTGGGCTCGCGCGAGGCCACGGCGACCTTCGAACGCACGCCAGGTTCGCGCGCGATGGACTTCACCTCGACGATGCCGTCGTAGATCTCGGGAACCTCGATCTCGAACAGGCGCTTGATCAGGTCGCGGTGGGTCCTGGACACGACGATGGACGGGCGGGTGTGCTCGCCGCGCACGCGAGGCGCGTCGGAGTCGGGGTCGCGAACCTCTATGATCAGCAGCTTGAGCCGCTGGTTGTGGCGGTAGTGCTCGCCTGCCGGACGCTCGTTGCGCTCCTGCGGGTTGCGCTTCTGGTCGAAGTGCGGAAGCTCGGCCTCGACGCCGTCGCGGATCTTGATGATCGTGAAGTCGGGCGTGCCCTGCAGCACGGTCCCGGTGATCAGGTCGCCTACGCGGTCGGAGAACTCCTCGTAGATGGACTTGCGGGTGGCGTCGCGCACTATGGACGCGATGACGCTCTTGGCGTTCTGCGCGGCGATGCGGCTGACGCCCTCGGGGGTGACGTCGCGCTCCTCGAACTCGGAGTACTCGCCCGTCTCCTCGTCGGGCTCGCCGATGGGAACGAGCTCGAACACGTAGATCTTCCCCGTCTGCCTGTCGATGGTCACCTTGGCGTCGTATTCGAGGTCGAGGATGCGCTCGTAGCTCTTGGCCAGCGACTCCTCGAGGCGCTCGATGATGTAGAACTCGTCGATCTTGCGCTCGTGCGCCAAGGCCTGCAGCGCTTCGATCAGTGACAATTCCTCTTCAGCCATTACCTTTCCTCCATGTCCAGCGGATTTCAGTATCCTGCGTGCTTAGAAGTCGATCTCGCCGACCAGGTTGGCGCGGCGGATCGCGGAAAACGGCATCTCGGCCCGTCCGTCGTCGAGCTCGAGCACAAGGACGTCGGCGTCGGCGGAGACTATGCGGCCTTTGAAGTTGGACCGGCCGTCCATGGGAGCCGTCGTGCGGACCTTGGCCTGCTCGCCGGCGAACCGGGCGAAATGCTCGGGGGTGCGCAGCGGCCTGTCTATCCCGGGAGAGGACACCTCGAGGGTGTAGGCTCCCGGGAAAGGGTCGATCTCGTCCATGAGCTCGCCTATCCATTCCTGGGACTCGGTGAGCTCCTTGAAGGAGACGCCGTCGGGCGTGTCGATGTACACGCGCACGACCGGAGACTTGGACGAGCCTATGACCTCGACCGTCACGATTTCGACGCCGCGACCCTCCGCAGAAGCCTGCAGCGCCTCCAAGAGCCGGTTCTCCTTCTTGGTCAACAAGTTCGTCATTCCCCCTCTCGCATGCCCTCGGACAATAAAAAAAGCGGGACGAATGCCCACTTTCCAAACGGTCCGAAAAGTTGTTCGCAGCCTTGCAGCTACGCGATTATGTTATCACAGGGAATCCCTGCATGCAACGTCCGACAGTTCGGAGTAGGTCCCAGGATCCCGCCCTGTTCCCGCCCCTTGCATGCCGCTATGCCCGCGGATGCGACGAAAGGTACTCCTCGCGCACGTGCTGCCTGTCCACATGCGTGTAGATCTGCGTGGTGGATATGCTCGAATGGCCGAGTATCTGCTGGATGACGCGCAGGTCGGCTCCGCCCTCGAGCATGTGGGTCGCGAAGGAGTGCCGCAACGTGTGCGGATGAAGCGACTCGATTCCGGCCGCTTCCCCGGCTTTCCGCACTATCCCGAACAACCCCTGCCGGGTGAGCCTAGTGCCTCGCGCGTTCAGGAACACGGCCCCCAGGTCCTCCTGCGAGGGCCGCTTGGCCTTCATGCCTAGCTCCGCCCTGGCGCCACCGTCGCAGTAGGCCGACAGGGCATCCAGCGCGGCGCCCGATATGGGGACGAGACGCTCCTTGGAACCCTTGCCCATCACCACGAGGAACCCGTCCTCGGCATGGACGCGCGACATGTCAAGCCCGCATGCCTCGCTGGCGCGAAGCCCGCAGCCGTAGAGGACTTCCATCAGGGCCTTGTCGCGCACCTGCAAGGCGCCGTCGCACTCCATCGAATCAAGCATGTCGGACACGTCGGATATGGACAGCACCTCGGGAAGCTTCGCAGGAACCTTCGGCAGCTTCAAGGCGTCTATTGGGGACTTATTGGAATATTCCTCGCTTAGGACGAACTTGTGCAGCCCTCTGACCGCCGACATCTTGCGCTTCACGGTCGCGGGAGCATACCCCGCCTTGGAAAGCGACACTTCGAAGCCGATGACCGCCTCGGGGCTTACGTCGTCCACGTCCGAGACCCCCAGACCCTCCAGATGCCCGACGTATGCCTTCAGGTCGCGCGCGTACTCGTCGACGGTGTTCTGGGACGACCCGCGCTCGATGCGCAGGTAGTAAAGGTATTCCTCGACGACCGATCCGATGTCCATGCAGCGGATTATATCCCACTGCCAAACGCGTCTCTAACCGACGCCCGGAGAGGCGGAAGCCTCCGCAGCGAATCCGCTTGCGAGGCTGCGGGGTGAGTTTTGACGGAGAAGGGGTTCGAGGACTGTCTGAGG
>CAQLOA010000188.1 GCA_948829205.1 uncultured Eggerthellaceae bacterium | reverse complement strand
GAGGATCTTCGCCAGCACCACGCCGACGGTGGACTTGCCCGCCCCGGGCATGCCGATCAGCACCACGTTGTCCGTCTTGTCATGCGTCTTCGTCATGAGGTCTTTCTCCTTTGTCGTCATGCGTGTATCAAAAGCGAACGTCCCCCGACACATGCCGTCAGGCCACCAGCGCCTCTCCGAAAGCGTTCGCAAGCGCGGTTTCCCAATCCGCAGCGCCGTCCTGCCCATCGGACGCCTGCGCCGCACGCGCTTCGGACTCGGCGCATTCCGCCATCTGCACGCCCTTGGGGGTGCGCCGGGGCGTGCAGTACCCGATCGCTGCCACGACCACGCCCGTGGCCAGAAGCGCTCCAGCCATGGGAAGGTTGCCCGGCCCCGCAAGCTGCCACGCCGCAAGCACCGCGAACGCAACCCCGATGCCGTACAGCCACCGCGACGCCTTCCTGCTTCGCGCATCGAACAGGTGCTCGGATTCCACCTCCTCGGAAAGCACGTTCTGCCACTTCGCCATGGCCTCGCGCGCCCACCCGGGATGCTCGCTGCAGAACCGCTGCACCTCGCCGAGCGACACCGACTGATAGCCGTCGCCCACGGTGTCGAACAACAGCACCATGGCCTCCTGTTCGACCTTCGAAAGCGTGGCCGACTTGGCCGAAGGCGTGATGCGGAACCGCACGTCGCCCACCGAGTCGCCGTCCTGCGAGATGCTGATCACGCCACGGTGCCCCAACGCGCGAAGCGTCGAGGCGAAGTCGGCCGCCGAATGCTGATTCCAGCGCAGAAGGCGCCCCACCACCGCAGAGCACGGCCCTTCGCCCGAAGCGTATACCCCGGCGCCTTCCGCCGTCGCGCCCTCGCATTCCACGGGCCGACGTTCGCGCCCCCATATCGCATAGGCTGCGACCGCTCCCACCAGGGCCAACGCGCAAAGCGCATGCAGCGCCAGGCTGAGCGAGTACGAGTTGACCATCCCCCAGGAATAGGTGTCGGTCCAGGAGGCCTCCTCGCGCACGGCATCGTCGTAGCGCGTGCCGCTCTTCGCCAGCTTCGACTGGACGGTTATGTTCGTGAGCCACGACCGCGGGAACAGCAGATGCGCCTGGGCGTACTGGCCTTCGCGCACCTCGGGGACGAAGTAGTGCACGGTGCCGTCCGGCCGCACCTCGAGTTCGCCTTCGGGGCCATGCCCCCACGCGCGCACGTTCGTTCCCGGAACCACCTCGGCCCCTTCGGGGACGGGAAGCTGGATCTGCGTGCGCACGTTCGACATCTCGACGTCGGGCTGCGCGGGAACGTAGTCCCAGTAGATCTCGGCGGTGTCGTCGTAGACCAGCGCCGCGTTCGATATGGAGTAGTCGCACTCGATCACCGTCGAGTTCTCGGTGGATTCGAGGAACACGTACAGCTCGCCCCTGCGCTTGTCGAACGCATAGGTGTCGGACTTGGGAAGCTCGACCGCGTCGGACGAGTCCTTCTGGCGGGCAAGCGCCTCTTCGGCCCGGGCCACCTCGTCGGACTCGCCGCCCGTCTCGTCAAGGAAGCTGCGCCACGCCGACTGGAACGCAACCTCGGGAAGCTGGTCCCAGTCGCGCACGATGTTGCCCTCGGCGTCCATCTGGATCACGCGGACCGACGCGACCTCGACCTCCTGTTTGTCGGTAATGCCCGTGAAATTCCAAGTGACGGCGTCGTAGTCTTCCTGGAAGTCGTACGACCGCTGCTCGACCACGTGCAGCGAGCCGTCGGTGCGCATCTGCGCGACGGTGTTGACGGAAGGGTTCGAATAGTCGGCGAAGGCCTGCGAAGGAGTAGCGGAAACCAACGCGGAGGGAAGGGCGAGAACAACGGCAAGCGCCAGCGCAAACAACTTGAAGTTTATGCGGAAGCCCGAAAGCCTCATTGAACTTTTGTCCTCACTCGGGTAAGATTTACGGGCGCGCGGAGGAGTGACCGAGAGGCCGAAGGTGCTCGCCTGCTAAGTGAGTATACCCCAAAAGGGTATCTAGGGTTCGAATCCCTACTCCTCCGCCATCAAGCTTTCCCCAGCACATCATCTCCGCATTCAAGCCTCGGTCGTTGGGCGAAGCCAACTCCCTCACCTTTCAAGCGAATATGATGCACTGGAAAAAGCTTGCCTAAGCGATTGCAAGGCCTGAATCCCTACTCCTCCGCCAGCTTTCCTGTCTTGCTTCCCGAAATCTTGTGCATGACGACCGCCGCGGCGGCCACCAGCACCAGTCCCAGCCCCAGAGAAATCCAGGGGCTCTTCGTGAACCCGGCGATCAGGTAGCCGATGGCGGCCACCACCATGACGGTGGTCGCATAGGGAATCTGCGTGGCGACGTGGCGCAGATGGTTGCACTTCGCGCCGGCGGACGAGAGGATCGTGGTGTCGGATATCGGCGAGATATGGTCGCCGTAGACCGAGCCCGCCAGCGTGGCGCCCACGGCGACAAGGAACAGCGGGTCGTCGCCGGCGAACACGCCCACCACGATTGGCATGACCAGCGCGATGGACCCCCACGACGTTCCCATGGCGAACCCGATGAACGCCGTGACCAGGAACAGCGCCAGCGGAAGCAGGTCGAGCCCGACGCCCAGCCCGTTCAGGAAGTCGGCCACGAACTCGCCGGTGCCCAGCAGATAGCGGCATGTGCCTCCCAGGCTCCAAGCCAGCACCAGGATCATGATGGCCCCGATCATGGAGCGGACGCCCTCGCTCATGCCCTCGACGAAGC
>CAQLOA010000187.1 GCA_948829205.1 uncultured Eggerthellaceae bacterium | reverse complement strand
ACGCCATCTACGTGGTGGGCGACTTCGTGGGCGAGACCATGTTCTTCGGCGAAGGCGCAGGCGCGGGAGCCGCCGCCAGCGCCGTGATGGGCGACGTGCTGGACATGGCGCGCGAGCTGCAGGCCGGAGTCGCGCCAATCGTCGGCTGCACCTGCACCGACACGCTGGCCATACGCGAGATAGAGACGCTGTCGATGAAGTACTACATACGCTTCACCGTGGCCGACCGCCCCGGAGTGCTGGCCATCATGTCGAAGGTGTTCGCCGACAACAACGTGTCCATCCACTCCATGACCCAGCGGGGCAAGGCCGACCGAAGCAACGTCGACGTCGTGTACGTCACGCATACGGCCAAGGAAAGCGACGTGCAGGCTGCAATCCAGACCATATGCGCCGTGGACGACCTGGTCGAGACCGAGCCCAGCCTGATCCGCGTAGAGGAATAGTGTCCGACCGTTCGGCATCCGACAAGGGGCCCGCGCAAAGAAGGGCGCAGGAGCGCTGGTACAGGCGCCTGCTGACCACGCCCGAGTCCGAGAAGAAGCTTCCCGTCGGCGTGAAGGTGTTCGCCGTGCTGCTTTTGGTGGCCGGCGCGTTCGGGCTTGCCGCGCTCGTCGACGCCGTGGTCGACGCGGTGCACATGTACCAGGGCGGCGCGGTGAAGCAGCTCGGCATATCGACGTTCGTGGTCGCCTGGGTGCGCCTTGTGGTGCTCCTTCTGGGCGACTTCGCCTTCATATTCATGGCCATCCAGCTGTTGCGCGGGAAGCGCAACGTGGCGGCGCTGGTCATATACGGCATATACGTTGCAGTGATAGTCGGCGCGCTGTGCTCCCTCATGCTGTACGGCGTCAGCCTGCGCCTCGTCGTGTACGGGGTGCTGCTTGCGGTGCTCATAGCGTTCCAGCTCTATTTGGACCCGCAGCTGCGCGAGGAGCGCCGGCTTCAGCGCATGCTTCGCGACAACGAGCTCAGGCACGAGCAGGAGGACGGCACGCTCGGACGCGACCTTTCCGGCAAGGGCTACATCAAGCTCGACTTCTTCAACCTGTTCTGGATATTCGTGATCTGCTCGATACTCGGGGATGCGATCGAGTCCGTGTTCCACGTCGTCGTGGTGGACCCAGGGCACTGGCAGGACCGCGCGGGCCTTCTGTTCGGGCCGTTTTCACCGATATACGGATGCGGCGCCGTGCTCATGACGCTGTTCCTGAACCGGCTTTACAAGAGGAACATAGTGCTGGTGTTCCTCCTTTCGGCCGTCATCGGCGGCCTGTTCGAGGCGTTCGTCAGCTACTTCATGCAGTACGCGTTCGGCGCCGTCGCCTGGGACTACACCGGCCAGTTCCTTTCGTTGTTCGGCGGCCGCACGTGCGGTTTGGCCATGGCGGCATGGGGGCTGCTCGGGGTCGTGTGGCTGAAGCTGCTGCTGCCGCTGATGCTGTGGCTGATAGACAAGATCCCCTGGCAGTGGCGCTACTCGTTGACCACTGTGGCCGCGCTTCTGATGGCCACCGACTGTGTCATGTCGCTGCAGGCGCTTGACTGCTGGTACGAGCGCCTGACGAACGACCCCATAAACACGCCCATCAAGGACTTCTACGCGCACTACTTCGACAACGACTGGATGGCCGACCGGTTCCAGTCCATGTCCATCCATCCCGACTCGGCCGTCCGCGGGGGCTAGCATTGCCGTCTTTCGAGCGCATTTCCCGCATCGCCGTCAAAAGTCGTGCTACAATTCAACAGTTGCTTTCAAAAGCCCCGTAAAGCAGGGTTGGCGCAAGCGCGTTCCAAGGGAGTCCAGGCCCGACGGGATGCGTGGCTGGCGTAGGAAACCGGCCCGCGCGAAACTGCACTTTTGAAAACCAGCAGCGGCCGTGCGCAACGCGGCCGGAAAACAGAAGGAATTGATTGTGAAAACGTACAGCGCAAAGCCCGGCGAAGTCGAGCGCAAGTGGTACCTGATCGATGCCGAGGGCATCGTTTTGGGCCGTCTTGCCTCGAAGTGCGCCACCATCCTTCGCGGGAAGGACAAGCCCCAGTACACGCCTCATGTCGACACCGGCGACTTCGTCGTGGTCGTCAACGCCGAGAAGATCCGCGTCACCGGCGGGAAGGAGCTCAAGAAGGAGTACTTCCGCCACAGCGGTTATCCCGGCGGCCTGAAGTCCGAAACCCTCGAGGAGGCGCTGGCCAAGCATCCCGAGCGCGTCATCGAGCACGCCGTGAAGGGCATGCTCCCCAAGACCACGCTCGGCTGTGCGCAGGGACTGAAGCTCAAGGTCTACGCCGGCCCCGACCACCCGCACGCTGCCCAGCAGCCCGAGAAGATCGAGATGGAGGCATAACGATGGCAACCAAGAAAGCCAACACCGAGGCTCTTTACTACGGCACGGGTCGCCGCAAGACCTCCGTCGCCCGCGTCCGCCTGGTTCCCGGAACCGGCAAGGTGACCGTCAACGGCCGCGAGGGTGCCGAATACTTCCCCCGCGCCGGCCAGCTTGACGCAGCCCTGGCTCCGTTCAAGGTGACCGACACGCAGGGCCATTTCGACGTCATCGCGCGCATCAACGGCGGCGGCAGCACCGGCCAGGCCGGAGCCCTTCGCCTTGGCATCGCCCGTGCGCTGCTCGAGGCCGGCGAGTACCGTGACGAGCTGAAGAAGGCCGGGTTCCTCACGCGAGACGCCCGCATGGTCGAGCGCAAGAAGTACGGCCTGAAGAAGGCCCGCAAGCGCCCGCAGTTCT
>CAQLOA010000186.1:2464-2776 GCA_948829205.1 uncultured Eggerthellaceae bacterium | reverse complement strand
TGCCAAGGATCCTAGGCTGACCGTCGACGTCAAGAACAAGGTTCGCGAGTATCTTGACACTGCAGCAACCGAGCTGGAGTATGCCATGGACCGCGCGGCTTTCGCTCAGCAAGCCCCGCAGAACGGCCAGAGCGACGAAGAGCAGATGGCTCTTTGGGGCGCGGCCATGACGCACTATGCCAAGTCTCAGATGTACGCCCAAATGGCATCCACGGTGCTTGGCGAGCTGTAGGAGTCAGCGCCGACGTTCGCGCGTTTAGGGGCGCACGAACGTCAAGGCTGCCGCATCCCTCCATCGGGGCTGGTCCGAAA
>CAQLOA010000186.1:0-2454 GCA_948829205.1 uncultured Eggerthellaceae bacterium | reverse complement strand
GACCAGCCCTTCCTGTTTATCCTTTGCAGAAGGGGGAGGCCAGGTACCATTCCTGGCGCTCGTCTATGATCGCCAGCAGCTGCTCCTTCTGCTCGTCGGTGTAGCCTGCGTGCGAGCGCACCTCGTCGCGGCGCTTGTCCAGACTTTTGATGGCGTCGCTTTTGCCCGGCGGTGGGCAGCAGGGCCTCACGAAGAAGTTGATCCAGTACTTGTCTTCACGCATGGCGTCGAAGACCTCGTCGAACGACTCGTCTCCAAAGCCTTTGGGAATAGCGCATGTGCTCATGGTGCCTCCGTGTCCCGATGCTGCAAGGCAGCGTTTGCGTATTGCATACATTGTTCCACATAAGCTCGTCCCGTGGACGCTGGACAGCGAGACGCCGACGGCTGGCCAGATTCGTGTCAGCTTCCTATGCGTGCTAAGCTGGTCAAAAACCAAGGAAAGGAAACACGATGCACATATATAAGAACGTGTTCGACGTGGTGGGGAACACCCCGCTGGTGGAATTGGTGAACTACGAGAAGAACCATGGCCTTGAGGCGACCATTCTGGGAAAGGTGGAATACTTCAATCCGGCCGGGTCCATCAAGGACCGCATCGCCAAGGCCATGATCGACGATGCGGTGGCCAAGGGGAAGCTGGACGACGAGACCGTCATCATCGAGCCTACGTCCGGCAACACCGGCATCGCGCTTGCGGCAATCGCCGCTGCACGTGGCAACCGCATCATCATCACCATGCCGGACACCATGTCGGTGGAGCGCCGGAACCTCATGCGGGCCTATGGGGCCGAACTGGTGCTGACCGAGGGCGCCAAGGGCATGAAGGGCGCCATCGAGAAGGCCGAGGAGCTGCACTCCCAGATCCCCAACTCGTTCATTCCGTCGCAGTTCTCCAACCCCTCCAACCCTGTCGTGCACAAGAAGACCACCGGCCCCGAGATCTGGAGGGACACCGACGGCAAGGTGGACATCCTGGTGTGCGGCGTAGGCACGGGCGGCACCATCAGCGGCACGGGGGCGTACCTGAAGGAGCAGAACCCCGACGTGCGCGTGGTTGCGGTAGAGCCTGCCGACTCGCCTGTTCTTTCCGAGGGTCGCGCGGGGGCGCACAAGATCCAGGGCATAGGAGCCGGGTTCGTGCCCGACACCCTTGACACCGAGGTGTACGACGAGGTCATGAAGATAGAGAACGACGAGGCATTCGAAGCGGGCCGCGAGCTTGCCGGGCGCGACGGATTGCTGGTAGGCATATCTTCGGGCGCGGCGGTCGCGGCTGCCAGGAAGCTGGCTAAGCGTCCCGAGAACAAGGGCAAGACGATAGTGGCCATACTCCCCGACACGGGAGAGCGTTATCTGACCACGGCAATGTTCGATTTCGACGACTAGTTCTACACAACTCCGGTCGCTTTTCGTGGCAATATGTTCATAGTGCGTATCTACAGCCATTAAGGACGCTTATGACCAGCGAGAACGATAACGAAATTTCCTTGGACAGCCTGTTCGCCGCCGTCGGCGCGACCGGCAATGCCGATGCGCGCGCGTCGCGTTCGAATGGCTCCGAGGCACGAGACGCATCCGCCGAGGACGACCTCTTACGCGCGTTGGGAATCGTGGTGCCCAAGGCCGACCCTGCATCTGACGTCGAGCCCGAACCCGAATCCGATTACGAGCCCACCCCTGAGCCAGACCTGGCCTTCGATTCCGAGCCTGAGCCGTTGTCGGAGATGCAGCCTGGGCCGGAGCCCGAGGCTGCAGACGAACCGGAACCGGAATCTGATCCAGAACCGGAGCCTGAGCCCGAGCCCGACCAGGCATTCGATTCCGAGCTTGAGCCGCTGTCGGAGATGCAACCCGAGCCGAAGCCCGAGGTTGCAGACGAGCCGGAACCCGAACCTGAGCCCGAGCCTGCAGACGAGCCGGAACCTGAGCCCGAACCCGAGCCCGAACCTGAGACCGAGCCCGACTTCGCCTCCGAGATCGAGACCGAACCGGAACCCGGCTCTGACTCCGAGCACCCGGAGCCCGTCCGCGTGCCAATACCGCAGCCGCTGCGAAGCGACGTGCAGCCGGTCGTTCCGTATGTCGCAGCAGGCGAGTCCGCTGCGCATCGAAGTCAGGTCGAACGCAAGGAGGCGAGGGGCCTCAAGGTCGTGTCGCTCATCCTTGCCGTTCTCGCCGTGGTCTGCGTAGTTGCTGCGGGATGCCTTTTCATGGGACTGAACCCGCTGGCCCCTGACGGCCCCGACTCTGGCCATGAATCGTCGCCGACCCAGTCGGCGGGCGTTCAGATGACTGGGGACCCCATCACGATGACGTACTCCTACGTCGTGATGAACGCCGACAACGAGCCGTGCGACGTGGTGGAGACCGCGCGATTCGGGGAGGACGGCCTGCTGGAGTCGAGCAGGTTGGAAATCTCCGTCGCATCGAAGGAGGAGGCGGAGGAGATAC
>CAQLOA010000185.1 GCA_948829205.1 uncultured Eggerthellaceae bacterium | reverse complement strand
TCCTTGCGCAACGACAGCGACACGAAGACGGGAACGGCCCTCACGAGCAGAAGGCATGCGATGAACGCGACCAGCAGCGCAGGCTCGGCCACCACGCCTTCAGGGTCGATCCTCATTCCGCTTACGACGAAGAACAGCGGCACGAAGAACCCGTAGGCAATCCCGTTCAGCTTGTGTTCCAGGCTGGAGTCGCCTTCGGGGAGGATGGCCCTCAGGGCGAATCCTGCAGCGAAGGCACCCAGGACGATGTCGAGGTCGAAGGCCGCAGACAGGGCTACCAGCCCCACGAGGAGCACCATCACGAAGCGCACGCCGGTCTGCGCGTTGGTTTCGCGGTTCTTCCTCATGAAGGCGTACAGCTTCGACCCTTTGCGGCCAAGGGCTTTCGACACGAATACCGAACCCACCGCTATTCCGGCGAAGACGAGAAGGACGAGCGCCGTAAGCCACGTCGCGCGCGTTCCCATGAGGGCTGCCATCGCGATTATCGGACAGAGCTCTCCCCATACTCCGTATTCGACGACCCCTTTTCCGACGATGGTGCCGGTCTGGTTCCTGTCTTTGAGTATGGGGACCAACGTCCCGAAGGCCGTCGTGGTCAAGACGATCGCCGTGGCGATTCCCGAATGGAAATTCCCGCGGCAGATGCCGATGGGGACGAACACGGCCAGCGCCACGACGAACGACGCGATCCAGGTGCGAAGGCCGTGCTTTCCGCCCTTCTCGGACAGTTCCTGAACATCTATTTCGTAACCGGCCAGAAGGAAAAGGAACCCGAGCCCTAGGTCGGACAGCAGGCCCACGGCGATGTCGGACTGAACGAGTCCGAAGACGTTCGGTCCGACGAGCATTCCCGCGACGAGCAGGAAGACCGTTTCAGGGATTATCCTGTTGGGGGTGGCGGCCGAAAGTAGTGGGCAGACGAAGGCGCAAGCAACGACTGCGAACAGCGACACCAGCTCGCTTTCCATTTAACCGTGCACCTCCTTCGACTGCAACGATTCTATCAGCTAGGCCACATTTGCTTGCAAGTCAAGCGTTCGAACGTAACGATACGGCGAACTTTGGGCAACGTCTTGATTCGAAGCCCTTTTCCTCGATTTTCTGGAATAGTATGCAATAAGCGATACATATGCACTGCGAACGTCAAACGAAAGCTATGTCGAGGAGGAGAGCGCAATGAGCGAGATAGTAACATCGGGGGATTTCCAGAGTAAGGTGCTTGAAGCCGACAAGCCGGTATTGGTTGACTTCTTTGCTACGTGGTGCGGACCATGCAAGAGGCTTGCCCCGACCCTCGACGAGGTAGCAAAGGACGTGGAAGGCAAGGCTTACGTCTACAAGGTGGACATCGACCAAAGCCAGGACATAGCGGCGAAGTACCGGGTCAGCTCGGTCCCCACCCTCATCCTGTTCAAGGACGGCCAGCCGGCCAAGAAGACCATCGGCGCACAGCCCAAGCAGGCTCTGATGCAGATGTTCGACTGATGGTCGCAGAAGGCAGCAAGGCATATGACACGGTCGTCGTGGGGGCGGGTCCTGCAGGCCTGACCGCTGCGATGTATTGCGCCCGCGCGGGGCTGAACTGCGTCGTGATCGAGATGCTCAGCCCCGGCGGGCAAATGGCCCAGACGGAGCACCTCGAGAACTACCCGGGGTTCTTCCATTCCACGAGCGGCTACGAACTCTCCGAGATCATGAGCGAGCAGGCCACGAACTTCGGCGCGCAGCTCGTTTACGACCAGGTCGCATCGGTCGACTTCCAGGCGTGTCCCAAGGTGCTGAAGATGTCCGACGGAGAGCTGCTCGCCAAGACGGTGATAATAGCCACCGGCGCCCGCCCGGCCAAGCTTGGCGTTCCGGGCGAGGAAGAGTTCATGGGCGCAGGCGTTTCCTACTGCGCCACCTGCGACGGCAACTTCTTCAAAGGCAAGGACGTCTGCGTTGTGGGGGGCGGCGACACCGCCGTCGCCGACGCGATATACCTTTCCAGGATATGCAGGAAGGTGTACATACTGGTCAGGCGCGACGTTCTGCGCGCCACTGCGATCTACAACACCAAGCTGAAGGAGTTCGACAACGTCGAGATAGTCTGGAACACGGTCGTCGATTCGATCGACGGCGAAGACGGCATGGTGACGGGCGTCAGCGTCAGGAACGTCGTCAGGGGCGACAACAAGATAATCCCGGCGTCGGCGTGCTTCGTGGCCATAGGAACCGTTCCCAACACCGAGTTCCTGGACGGCTCGCTAGAGCTGGGCCATACGGGACGGATCGTGACGAACGACGTGTGCGAGACCAGCGTGCCGGGCGTATACGCAATCGGCGACGTGCGCATGAAGAGCCTCTACCAGGTGACCACGGCCGTCGCCGACGGGGCGGTTGCGGCCGAGGCGGCGGCGGAGTACCTGATACAGCACGAATAGCATTCATTTGATAAAATATGCCGAAAGACGGATACGCGCCGCATGGCGCGTATTTTTTCGCTTCCCGCCATCGAGATTGGAACGCAATGCAAGACGTTAACATGAAGGAGAAGCTCTCCGACTTCCTCGAGGCCTACGAAGACCTCCAGAGGAAGATGGGCGACCCCGACATCCTGGCGGACCAGAAGGAGTACAACCGCCTGGCGAAGGAGTACGCCGACCAGGGCGCGCTGGCAAAGAAGGCCCAGGAGTACGTCACGGCCATGGAAGACCTCGACGCCGCCAAGGAAATGCTTGCCGACGCGGACATGAAGGACTTCGCCCAGGAGGAAATCGCGCAGATAGAGGGCAAGCTTCCACAGCTCGAGGAAGACATCAAGTTCATGCTGATCCC
>CAQLOA010000184.1 GCA_948829205.1 uncultured Eggerthellaceae bacterium | reverse complement strand
GGCTGGCCTGTCAGAAGGGCATCCCTCTGGACGACGACGCGGCCTTGGGCGAGCTTGCGCGCCGCTGCAGGATCGAGTTCGTCCACGAGCAGGGCGACCCCGTCCCCAGAGGCGTGATCATCGACGGCAGCGACGTTACCGACGCTATACGCACGGCCGAGATCGACAGGGCGGTAAGCCCCGTGTCGGCCGCGCCCAGCGTGCGCGAGGCCATGGTGGGACAGCAGCGAAGGATAGGCGCGTCGGGCGACTACGTCATAGAGGGCCGCGACATCGGCACCACCGTGTTCCCCGACGCCGAGGCGAAGGTCTTCCTCACCGCCTCCGACGAGGAGCGCGCGCACAGGCGCGTGCGACAGAACGCCGACAGGGGGATCGGGTCCATCGACTACGACGAGGTGTTGGAGGACATAAAGCGCCGCGACGACTACGACTCCAGCCGCGCCGCCTCTCCTTTGCGCCCGGCCGACGACGCGGTGCGGCTCGACTCCACCGGCCTCTACATCGAGGACGTGATCGACGCCATCTGCGACATGGCCCACGACGCAGGCGCGCGAGGCTAGCGTGTCGCTTTTCATCCCCTACGAGAAGATGTGGGACATGCCGCTGGGAGGCTCTTCCGACGGCAAGCAGATTCCCCACTGGTTCGGCAACATCGCTTACGCGGTGGTGGGCGCCGTATGCAAGGTGCTGTTCCGCTACCGCGTCGACGGCAGGGAGAACCTGCGCGCCTTCAAGGGGAGGTCGGGGGCCGTCGTCGTGTGCAACCACACGTCGTATCTCGACGTGGCCTTCGTCTACCTGGCCGCCAGGCCCAGCCAATGGGTGCGCCTGATAGGCCGCGAGTCGCTGTTCAAGGCCGGGCACGGACTGCTGGGCCAGGTCCTGTCGCGAGTCGGGGCGTTCCCCATAAAGCGGGACAGCGCCGACAGGACGGCGATAAAGCGTGCAGCGCGCGACCTCAAGGACGGCGAGCTGGTGGGCATATTCCCCGAAGGCACGCGCCGCGGCAAGAGCAACAAGGTGCCCAGGCTGCATTCGGGCGCCGCGTTCATCGCGAAGATGGGTAAGGCACCGCTGCTTCCGATGACTGTGCGCAACGCCGAGCTGGTGAAGCAGAAGGGAAAGTTCGTCAGGTTCCCCAAGATAACCGTCGAGTACGGAAGCCCGGTGCTGCTTTCCGACTTCGACGGGCTTCCCAAGGACGAGCGCCTCGACGGCTGCACGTGGTACGTGATGCGCGAGTGCTTCGCCATGTTCTACGGCAAGCGGCCCGAAGAGGTGGACATGGCCGGCCTCTTCCCCGAGGCGAAAGACTACGCGGCGTACTTCGAGCAGAACCCCGTCCCGCAAAGGACGGTCGAAGAGATCCTGGAGTCCGAATGAGGGTGACGAGGTCGCCGCATGCCGGGGCATGCTACGGCGTGCAGCGGGCGCTCAAGATTGCGCAAGGCGTGCTTGGCAGGGGCGCGAGCGCATCCACGCTCGGGCCGCTGATCCACAACCCTCAGGTCGTGGATGGCCTCGAGTCGAAGGGGCTCCGCGTCGCCGAGAGCCCCGACGCGGTGCAGACCGAGACGGTGATAATCAGAAGCCATGGCGTGACGCCCCAGGTGCGAAGGCGCCTGGAGGACGCCGGGCTCGACGTCATAGATGCCACGTGCCCGCACGTTGCGCGGGCCCAGCAGGGGGCTGCCGAGCTGGCCGAGGCTGGATGTCGCGTGCTGGTTGTGGGAGAGGAAGGCCATCCCGAAGTCGAGTCCCTCGTCGCCTACGCCGTCGACAACGGCGCCAAGGTCGACGTGGTGCAAAGCGCAGCCGACGTGCCCGACGCCCTCTACGACCCCATCGGCGTGGTGGTGCAGACCACCCAGAAGCGCGAGAACCTCGAGGCGATCATGCGTGAGCTGTCGTCCCGGGGACACGTCCCCATGCTGAAGGACACCATCTGCTCCGCCACGCAGCGGCGTCAGAAGGCTGCGGCCGAGCTGGCAGGCCAGGTGGACGCCATGGTCGTCATCGGCGGCCGCAACTCGTCGAACACGACGCGTTTGGCCGAGATATGCGCCGACGCCTGCGCCAAGGCGATCCACGTCGAATCGGCCGACGAGCTTTCCCCGGGCGACCTCGCAGGGTGCGAGACGGTGGGGGTCACTGCCGGCGCATCCACCCCCACCGAGCAGATAGACGAGGTCGTGGCGCGCCTGGAGTCGATGTGACGGACCTCGTCGGGGCGCCGATCAAGTCGGTGGAGCGGGACAGCCCCGCCTACGACGCAGGCTTCGAGCCGGGGTGCGTGGTCACGCACGTGGACGGCATGCCCGTGCGCGACCTGATCGACTGGCGCTGGCTGTCCTCCGAATGCGAGATGGAGGTGTCCTACGTCGACTGCGACGGCGACGCAGGGCGCATCGTGCTGGAGCGTGATCCTGGCGAGGGGTGGGGGTTCGTGTTCGACGGCGTCGTGTTCGACGGCATACGCACCTGCAGGAACTCCTGCACGTTCTGCTTCATGCGCCAGCTTCCCAAAGGGCTGCGCGGCTCGCTTTCCACGCGCGACGACGACTTCCGGTTGAGCTTCCTCTCGGGGACGTTCGCGACGCTTACGAACCTGTCCGAGGACGACGCGGCGCGCATCGTCGAGCAGAGGCTGTCGCCCTTGCGCGTGTCGCTTCACGCCGTCGACCCCCTGGTGCGCCGCTCCCTCATGGGGCGCAACGCCGACGCCGGGATCGCGAACCTGGAGCGACTGCTTGCCGAGGGGGTGGAATTCGACGCACAGGTCGTGCTGCTTCCCGGCGAGAACGACGGCACGGTGCTGGACGAGACGCTCGAATGGGCCTACGCCCG
>CAQLOA010000183.1 GCA_948829205.1 uncultured Eggerthellaceae bacterium | reverse complement strand
GTTCGCGAATATGCGGGCGGAACATGGGAAAGGAACATCGAAGGCGCGTGGGAACAGGACGTGTATGCCTTCTACGTCTCGCTGTCGTGCAATCATTGCTCGAATCCGGTATGCATTAGAATCTGTCCCGAAGAAGCGGTCGGGAAGGACGATCTCGGCTTCGTCACAATAGATCCTGACGCTTGCACCGGATGCCAGATATGCATCCTTGGGTGCCCCTATCACGCCCCGTGTTTCGACGAGGCTAGCGCGAAGGTCGTGAAGTGCGACGGATGCTTCGACAGGATAGAGCAAGGCCTTGCGCCTGTTTGCGTGGAGGCTTGTCCGCAGCGTGCCCTGGGGTTCGGCCTGTACAAGGATATAGGCGAGTATCCGCTGCTTGTCGAGAACGTGGCCTTCATGCCGGATCCATCCATCACGCAGCCGAACTATGCCATCGACCCATGCGATGCTGCGCTAAAGGCTGCTGCAAGCCCAAGCTTGTTGCGGAGCCTGGAAGAAATCAGATGTTGATGGCGGACGCAGCCAGGATGCCAACCAATGCAAGGAGAGGGCTGTGATGGGCGCGAGCAAGGAGCGAGGACGACGCGAATGTGCGCAATCCGAATCGATGCGGTGCGCAAATGCCTTCGCGAAGATTCCGAATTTGCTTGGAGGGTGCTTTGCGTGTTATTTGGCACCTCACGGCGAGTTCATGCGTGATGCCAACGGAAAACTATCTGGTTGTCGACAAGACCTACGGAGCCATTAAGGCATGGTTGACTTCTACGGCCAGGTGAAGTTGCACGACCGCTTCCTCCGGTCGCCTCAAGCTCTATTGCGAGCTCCTGGTCCCGCCGGGAAGCCGCGAAGCGATTGGCGAAGCTGCTCGGCATTGCTGGAATCAGGTCGAGGGATCTGACGGAGTGCGTTGTGGCGTATGTTTGGCGAGCGGAAGCGCGTTTGCGGGCGCTTGGGTAGCCATATGGGACTGCGCTCGCAGCATCCGCAAGACATCCGACGCTGCTGACCGCGTATTCGGCGCCTGGTCCGACCTGCACCTTCGCTTTGCGCAGAGGCAGGATGCGGGGCCTTCCGGGTCGACGGAATCCCGTCAGCTATTCGAGTTCGACGGCGGTAGAATCAATCCATGGAAGAGACCCTGTGGCAAAGTTACGTCGCACGGGCATGGAAGGAGGGCGCTTCGTGGGCATTGACCGTGAAGCATATGGCGAGGCGCTGGAATTCAATGGCTGCTGCATCGCAGGAATGCCGTCCAAAGGCGGCGAGGCGGCCGTCGTCGAGCTGGACTACAGGCCGCCCTACGCCTGGGCTCGGTTGCTGGGTTTCCTGGAGCTGCGCGCGATTCCCGGCGTAGAGGCCGTGCGCGACGGCGCGTACTACCGCGCGGTGCACCTTCCCGACGGCCACGGTGGCGTGGCGCGGGGCTGGATCTCGGTCAGCCCGCAGCAGGGGCGAAACCGCGTCGCAGTGCAGGTGTGCCCTTCGCTTCTGGGCGCGCTGCCCCAGGTGATAGCGCGGGTGCGCCGCCAGTTCGACTTGGACTGCAACCCCATCGCCATAGACGAAGGGCTCCAAGGATTCGCGGCGCAGTTCCCCGACGCCTACCTTCCGGGAACACGCCTCCCCGGATGCTTTGACGCCTTCGAGATGTGCGTCCGCGCCGTGCTGGGCCAGCAGATATCCGTGAAGGGAGCGAGCACGCTGGCGGGTCGCGTGGCGGAAAGCCTCGGCACTCCCATAGAGTCGCCCATCGAAGGGATCCGCTGCACGTTCCCCAGCGCCGAGGACGTCGCCGGGTTGGGCGACGGGGTGCAGGACGCGCTGGGCTCGCTCGGCATAGTGGGCGCCCGCACGCGCACGATAGGCGCGCTTGCGCGGGCGCTGTCGGAAGGGTCGCTCGACCTGTCCTACGGGGCCGACCCCGACGCGGTCATCCCCGCGCTGGTGGAGCTTCCGGGAATAGGGCCCTGGACCGCGCACTACGTGTCCATGCGCGCCACGGGAAACTCCGACGCCTTCCCCTCCACCGACCTGGGCGTGAAGAAGGCGCTGGACGGGCTCTCACAGAAGGAGATAGAAGCGGCGGCCGAGGCGTGGCGTCCTTGGCGGTCGTACGCGACCATGAACCTGTGGTCCCGCTGACGGGCCCCGACGAAAGGAAGCAGAATGAAGGCGAAAGCAACAAGGAGGGAGGCCCCGCAGGCCTATGCGTCATGCGCCTACGAGTCGCCTGTGGGCACGTTGACGCTGGCAGCTGGCGACGACGGGCTGAAGGGCCTCTGGCTGGACGGCCAGAAGTACTTCGCAGGCACGCTCGATGCACCGATGGAGGAAGGGCACAACCGGCACCTCGACGCTGCTTGTGCATGGCTCGACGAGTACTTCGACGGGAAGGACCCGTCGCTGGATGCGCTTGTGCTGGCGCCCAACGGCAGCGAGTTCCAGAAGGTGGTGTGGCAGCTTCTGTGCGAGATACCGCTGGGACAGACGCGCACCTACGGCGAGCTGGCCCGCGACGCTGCGGCCCGCATGGGGAAGAAGGCCATGAGCGCGCAGGCGACGGGCGGCGCGGTGGGGCACAACCCCATCAGCATCATCATCCCGTGCCACCGCGTGGTGGGCGCGACGGGAAGCCTGACGGGCTACGCGGGCGGCATATCCCGCAAGCTGAAGCTGCTCGAGCACGAGGGCGTCGACTGCAGCGGCTTCTTCGTCCCCGCCAAGAGCACCGCCCCGTAGGTCGTGCAGCGGCGGTCGGAACAGCGTGACGGAACGTTCGCTTTTATCGCATGGACGACAATGGAAGCAGGCCGCCTTGTCGCATGATGCAGGAAGCGCGGACGGCTAGTCCTTCGACCAGCGCTTCAGGTGGGGAAGGAGCGT
>CAQLOA010000182.1 GCA_948829205.1 uncultured Eggerthellaceae bacterium | reverse complement strand
GAGGGCGATTCCGCAGGCGGCTCGGCCAAGCAGGCCCGCGACCGCAAGTTCCAGGCCATCCTGCCCCTTCGCGGCAAGATCCTCAACGTCGAGCGCGCCGGCCTTCACCGCTCGCTCTCGTCCGACACGATCAGCTCGCTGATCACGGCGATCGGCACCAACATCGGCGACGACTTCGACGCAGACAAGGCGCGCTACCACCGCATCATCATCATGACCGACGCCGATGTGGACGGCGCCCACATCCGCTGCCTGTTGCTCACGTTCTTCTACCGCTACATGCCCGAGCTCATCGCGCGGGGCTACATCTACATCGCGCAGCCGCCCATCTTCGGCATCAAGAAGAAGAACTCGCGCTCCACCAAGATCCAGCGCTACATCTACGACGAGAAGGCGCTTTCCAGCACCCTCGCCGAAATGGGAGGAGCCGACAAGTACGACGTGCAGCGCTACAAGGGCCTTGGCGAGATGGATCCGGAGCAGCTTTGGGAAACCACCATGGAGCCGCAGAACCGCCTCATGTTGCAGGTGGAAATATCCGACGCCGCCCGTGCCGAGCGCGTGGTGTCCGAGCTGATGGGCGAACAGGTGGAACCGCGCAAGCGCTTCATCCAGGACCACGCCCGCGACGTACGATTCCTCGACATTTAAGGAAAAGCAATGGACGACGAGAACAACATCAACGAAGAAGACATCAACTTCGACGACGGAGTCTCGATGAGCGACGAGGATGACTTCGTCGAAGGCGACGTCATAGACGAGGTCGACGTCGACGGCGCAGACGTGGACGTGGTCGAGGCCGAGTCCGACGAGGAAGAGGAAGAAGACGCCGAGGAAGCGCTGCTGATCTCAGAAAAGGGTGACGGCGATTCCATCCAGAAGGCCGAAATGGGCAAGGAGATGCAGCAGTCGTTCCTGGAGTATTCCATGAGCGTCATCGTGGCGCGCGCCCTGCCCGACGTGCGCGACGGCCTGAAACCCGTGCACCGGCGCATCCTCTACGCCATGAACGAGTCGGGTTACCTGCCCACGCGCCCGCACATGAAGTCGGCGCGTACCGTAGGCGACGTTATTGGCAAGTACCACCCGCACGGAGACACTGCGGTCTACGACACCATGGTGCGCCTGGCCCAGCCGTTCAGCATGCGCGTCCCGCTTGTCGACGGCCACGGCAACTTCGGTTCCATCGACGGCGACTCGGCGGCGGCCATGCGCTACACCGAGGCACGCTTGGACAAGCCCGCCATGGAGCTGCTTCGCGACCTCGACAAGGAAACGGTCGACTTCCGCCCCAACTACGACGAAAGCCTGCAGGAGCCCGACGTCCTGCCCAGCCGCTTCCCCAACCTGCTGGTCAACGGCTCCAACGGCATCGCCGTGGGCATGGCGACCAACATCCCGCCGCACAACCTGGGCGAGACCATCGACGCAACCTGCGCCATGATCGACAACCCCGACATCACCACCGAGGAACTCATGGAGTTCCTGCCCGGCCCCGACTTCCCCACGGGCGGCCTCATCATGGGCAAGCAGGGCATCAAGGACGCCTACGAGACGGGCCACGGCAACATCACCATCCGCGCGAAATGCGAGATCGTCGAGAAGAAGAACGGCCGCTCCAGCATCGTGGTGAAGGAAATCCCCTACCAGGTGAACCGCAAGCGCCTGCTTGAGAAGCTGGGCGAGCTGGTCCGCGACAAGAAGCTTCCGGAAATCAGCAACATCCACGACGCCGCCGACCGCAAGAGCCCGGTGGACATCATCATCGACCTGAAGTCCAACGCCATTCCGCAGGTGGTGCTGAACAAGCTGTTCAAGCACACGCAGCTGCAGACGGGATTCGGCATCAACATGCTGGCGCTGGTAAACGGCTCGCCCCGCGTGCTTTCCTTGAAGGAAATCCTGCACCACTACATCCAGCACCAGATCGAAGTCATCACCAGGCGCACCCGTTACGAGCTGGCCAAGGCCGAGGAACGCGCGCACATCCTGGAAGGCTACGTCATCGCGCTGGACAACGTCGACGAAGTCATCCAGATAATCCGCTCGTCGCAGACCGACAAGGAAGCCGGCGAGCGCCTGCGCGAGCGATTCGGGCTTTCCAAGAAGCAGACCGACGCCATCCTCGAGATGCGTCTGCGCCGCCTGACCGGCCTCGAGCGCGACAAGATCGAAGCCGAGCTGGCCGAGCTGCTGAAGAAGATCGACTACTACAAGCGCGTGCTGAAGGACGAGGGCCTGGTGCGAGGCATCATCAAGGACGAGCTGGGCGAAATCCGCGGGAAGTTCCAAAGCCGACGCGTCACGCGCATCACCAACGCCGCGAAGGACATCGACGTGGAAGACCTCATCGCCGACGACAAGATGGTGGTCACCATGACGCGCGCCGGCTACATCAAGCGCATGCCGGTCACCGCCTACCGCCAGCAGAAGCGTGGCGGCAAGGGCCTGCAGGGCGTGAACCTCAAGGAAGCCGACTTCGTCGAGCATCTGTTCGTCGCCACCAACCTGTCCTACATGCTGTTCTTCTCCACCAAGGGCAAGGTCTACCGCCTGAAGGTGTACGACATCCCCGAGGCGTCCCGCCATGCACGCGGCACCGCCATCGTCAACCTGCTCCCGCTCGAGAAGGGCGAGACAATCTCGGCGGTCATCTCCACCAAGGAGTTCCCGGCCGACGAGTTCCTGATGTTCGCCACCAAGCAGGGCATGGTGAAGAAGACGGCCATGAACCTGTACGACCGCACGCGCCGCGACGGGCTGATCGCCATCAACCTGAAGGACGGCGACGAGCTGATCTCGGTGCGTCGCGTAGCCAAGGGCGAGAACGTCATGATGGTGTCGTCGGCCGGCAAGGCCATCCTTTGGGACGAGGACGACGTGCGTCCCATGGGC
>CAQLOA010000181.1 GCA_948829205.1 uncultured Eggerthellaceae bacterium | reverse complement strand
AGGCAAAGGCGCGCGCTCTTAGGCAAGGGCGGCTTCTTCGTTCCTCTGTCTTCGCTTTTCAATTCAAGCCGCATCCGGCCTCGCAGGCCGGCAAATCTGCATTCTGCGATGAAGTTCCGTGAAAGAACCTTGTCGAATGCGGAAAAGGGCCGCACTCGTTCCGCATGTGCTCCGCATCATCCCCGATGCTGCATGGCCATCCCGTCGTTGAATGTCGCGCGCGGCACTCCGCCTTCATGCAGGACCGTGCTGCGAAAGAGCGCATCAGCCCTGCAGGAAGGCCGCATGTAATCCAGCGTTCGAACGGCGTCGCTATGCTTGCCTCGACAGGTATTTTCGCGAAGGAGGCCGCATGTCGTTCCAGGAGTGTGCCGATTCGGTCAAGGGAAGGCTTCGCCTTGGAGGCATCAACTCCAAGGCGATGGCGGGCATCGCGGCCGTGCTTTTGGTCGCAGGGGCCGTGGTGGCGTTCAACGTCGCAGGGTCGGGGACGTCTGAGCCTCTGACCGTGCAGAAGGCAGACGCTTCCGAGACGCAGGCGCCCGACGCGGCGCCGGTCGAGCCCGTGCGCATATGCGTGCACGTCGACGGATGCGTTGCGAACCCTGGCATCGTATACGTCGAAGAAGGGTCACGCGTTGCCGACGCCGTGCAGGCGGCGGGAGGGATGACCGAGGAGGCATCGTCTGCGGGCATGAATTTGGCCCGCGTCCTACAGGACGGCGAGCAGGTGGTGGTTCCAAGCGCCGCGCAGGCCGCCCAGGCGCAGGCTGCAGAGGGCGCATCGCAGGCTGCTGGGGCATCCGCGCAGGCCGGTGCGGCCACATCTGGCAAGGTCAATATTAACACCGCAAGCGCGGCCGAGCTGCAGACCTTGAGCGGCATAGGCCCGTCAAAGGCCCAGAAGATCGTCGACCACAGACTGTCGTCGGGCCCCTTCGAGTCGGTCGACGGGCTGACCGAGGTCAGCGGCATAGGCGAGAAGACGTTGGAGTCCATAAGGGACCAGGTCTGCGTGTAGGTCCCTCGATGACGGAGCGTACGCGCGCACATGACGTGCGGCTTCCCTTTGGTCTCGGGAAGGCCTTTGCCTGCGACTTGTCCGACGCGGACGCCCAAGGCGGAGCAAGGAAGCCGGGAATCCCGGTGCTTCTCCCATGCGCGCTTGCAGCCTGGGCGGCGGCCGCCAGCGCCTATGCCGCTCTTGAGCATGCGGCTTCACAGGATGCCCTCGCCGCCGCATGCGGGCTGGGCGCGGCCTTCGCGCTCGTCTGCATCGTCGCCATGCTCGCTAGGAGGCCAGCCGTCGCCTTCGTCGCGTTCCTGCTCGTCGGAGGCGCGCTGGGGTCGTCCGCGTCATACGCCTGGCACCGTGCTTCCGAAGACGCTCCCGACGGAAGGGAAAGGGCCGTGCTCGAACTGGCGTCCGACGAGAGGGCTACGCCATTCGGCTCGCGCTGCGGCGTCCGCTTCGCCACTGAGTCCGGGCGAAGCGGGAAGGCGACGGCCTTCCTTGATGAGCCTTGCGGCCTGCTTACGGGAGCACGGGTGGAATGCGTCGCCGCGTTCTCTCCCGTGTCGGAGGACTACCGGTCGCGAAGCTATTTCTCGGGGGAGTCCGTGCAGATGGACGTGGAAGAGCCTGAGGTGGTTCCGTTGCCTGTCCCGCTGCAGGCGGTCTACGACCTGCGCCGGAATGCCATTGACATCCTCGGACAGCACGGCGGCGACCAGGCCGGGGTGCTGCAGGCGCTTGTGTGCGGGTATCGCGGAACGATTCAGGACGATGGGACCTACGATGCGTTCAAGGCGTGCGGGCTTGCGCATGTCGTTGCGGTGTCGGGAGCCCACCTGGCCATAGTGACCATGGTGTTCGGATGGGCGTTGAAGCTGTTCCGCGCGGGGCGCAGGCTGACGCTTGCGGCCAGCGTGGCGTTCGTGTTGGCCTACCTCGCGTTCTCGGGCGTGCCGGTCTCTGCCGTGCGTGCGGCGATAATGGTCGTCCTCTCGCTCGTCGCCGGACTCGCCGGGCGCCGCAACGCCACCTTGAACTCGCTGGCCGTGTGCCTCCTTGTCTTCATGATCACGGACCCTTCGTCGTGCGTCTCGGTGTCGTTGTTCCTGTCCGCGGCGTCTACGCTCGGCATAGTGCTCTTCGCCTCGCTCGTTGCGTCGTGGACGTCTTCGCTTCCGAAAGCCCTGCGTTCGGCGGTGGCCGAACCAGTCGGCCTCACGCTGTCGTCGAACCTGCTGACGATGCCGTTCTCGGCGGCCTCGTTCGGGATCCTGCCCGTGCTCTCGGTGCCAGCGAACGTCGTCGCGACCCCGCTCTTCACCGCCGGGTGCGTGTGCGGGCTTGTGTGCACGCTCGCGGGATGCCTCGTCCCACCTGTTGCTCAGCCGGCGATCGGGGCGGCGTCGCTGGCTGCGCTTCCGCTGCAGTCGTTCGTCTACTGGGCGTCCATGCTTCCGTTCTCCAGCGTGGAGGTCGACCTTCCGGTGGCAGGCATGTTGGTGCTGTCCGTGGTCGCTGCGGTCGCGTTGTGGGCGGCATGGCCGAAGGTGAGCACTGCGGCGTTCTCGTCGGCCATGGGGGCGTTCCTCGCGGCATATGTCGCTTTGGCTTTCGGCATCCCGCCTGATGCGGGCGACTCGATAACCATGCTGGACGTCGGGCAAGGCGACGCCTTCCTGGTGTCAAGCTGCGGCCAGACGCTTCTCGTAGACACGGGCAACGAGGACAGGAAGCTGCGCGATGCGCTTGCGTCCGTGGGCGTGCGGCGAGTGGACGCCGTGGCCGTGACGCATCCCGACGACGACCATTGCGCAAGCCTGCAGTCCCTTGCCTCGTATGCCGACGTGGGCGCATTCCTGTGCGCCGGGCCCATGCTCGAATGCGGCTGTGGAAAGTGCAAGGG
>CAQLOA010000180.1 GCA_948829205.1 uncultured Eggerthellaceae bacterium | reverse complement strand
GGGGGCCATCCTGCGAAGCGCACGTTTCAGGCGCTTCGCATGCAGGTGAACGACGAGCAGGGCGTGCTTAGGCGCGGCCTCGACGCAGCCATCCGCTGGCTCAACCCCGGCGGTCGCATCTGCGTCATCAGCTACCACTCCATCGAGGACCGCATAGTGAAGGAGGCCTTCGGGGCCTACGCCAACAGGTGCACGTGTCCCCCAGACCTTCCGGTCTGCGCCTGCGGAAGGAAGCCGGTAATCGAGATTGTCACAAGGAAGCCGATTCTTCCATCCGAATCGGAAATCTGCGAAAACGCGCGGGCGCGCAGCGCGAAGCTGCGGGTCGCAAGGAAGCTGTAGCGAAACTTGAACAGAAACGCCGCATACAACTACGACTCCGTCGCCTACAAGTACGATTCGTTCGACTACGCATACGAGGCCCCGGCGCCCGAGCAGAAGCCTGCACGGCGCGTAGGCGTCATCCCCGGCGGTGCCCATGGCCGCGCTGCGGAGAAGTCTCCGGCCCATCAGCTGGCCGCGAAGGTGGCGAAGGCGACCGTGGCCGTCGTCGTCCTGTTCGCAGGCATAGGGTTCGGAAGGATCAGCCTCAGCGCGGCCACTGTTGCAGAGGCGCTCGAGGCCCGCGAGATCAACGCCCATCTCGAGACCGCCCGCTCTACCATCAGCGAGCTGGAGGTCGCGCAAAGCTCGCTTTCCAACCCCACGCGCATCAAGGCCGAGGCCGCGGCGCTTGGCATGGCCAGCCCTGCATCGTCGTCGGTCATCGACATCTCCGGCGATGTGGTCGTCACCGACGCGGAGGGCAACCTTTCCCTCTCCGGGAGCATCAAGGCGCTCGAAGGCGCCGGACAGACGGGCTAGCCGGGCTTTTTCGCAATGGGTACCGAATCCCGATCGTTCGTATACGTCAAGAGGATATTCCTGGCCATAGCGGCGCTGTTCCTTCTGCGCCTCGCGTTCCTCCAGGTGTTCGTTCATGGCGAGTACACCGCCGACGCCACCGAGGTGCGCACCATCCAGTACACCACGGCTCCTCATCGCGGGACCATATACGACCGCAACGGCACCGTGCTTGCCGTTAGCGTCGACGCCACCACGATCTACGCCAATCCTACCGAGGTGACCAACGTGGAATACGAGGCAGGCAAGCTTGCCTCGACCCTGGGCGGCGAGGCGTCCGAATACGCCGAGCTGCTGCGCACCGAGGACACGCCGTTCGTGTACGTGAAGCGCCAGGCCGACGTCGAGGACGCCGACCGCGTGAAGCAGCTGCAGCTCGACGGCATCTACTTCCTTGAGGAGAGCCGCCGCGAGTACCCCAACAATTCCATCGGAGGCAACGTGATCGGCGCGTGCGACGTCGACGGAAACGGCATCTGCGGCCTCGAGCTGCAATACGACGAGATCCTGCGCGGCACCCCCGGCGAGTACTCCGCCGAGCGCGGAGTGAACGGCGCGCCGATTCCCGGAGGCGTGCACCAGGACGTTCCGGCCGTCGACGGCGAGGACATAATCATCTCGATAGACATAACGCTGCAGGACGCACTGGAACGCGCCCTGGAGAAGGGCCTCGAGAAGTACGACGAGCCGCGCCACGGCTCGGCGACCGTGATGGACGCGGAGACAGGCGAGATACACGCGATGGCGTCGTATCCGTACCTGAACCCTGCCGACCTGGCCGACTCGATGGTGGGTTCGGACAACCTGACGCCTGTGACGCAGTCGTTCGAGCCCGGGTCGGTGTTCAAGGCGTTCAGCGCGCTGGCCGTGCTGCAGGAAAACGCCCTCGGCCCCAACGACGAGCTGTTCGTGCCCGCCGAGCTGAAGGCCGACGAGTACACCATCACCGACGCGCACGAGCGCGAGGACGAGACCATGACGTTTTCCACCATCTTGGACAACTCGTCGAACGTGGGCATCTCGCTGGCCATAGACAAGGTCGGCTTCGGCAAGCTGTCGAACATCCTGACGGCGCTGAAGTTCTCCGAGCCGACGGGAATCGACTTCCCCGGCGAGGACTCAGGGTCGCTGACCGAGGTGAGCCAGTGGTCGCAGATCGGCGGCTACAACATCTCGTTCGGCCAGGGCGTCACCGCGACCCCACTCCAGGTAACGCGGGCCTACGGCGCGCTTGCCAACGACGGCGTGATGGTGCAGCCGCACTTCCTCATCGCGAAGCCCCAGACCGGCGAGCGTCCCGAGTACGAAAGCGAGCAGGTGCTCCACGACCAGGAGGCCATAGAGACGCTCAACGGGATGTTGCGCGGCGTGGTCACCAACGGCACCGGCAAGGACGCCTACATCAACGGCTACGAGGTGGTCGGCAAGACGTCCACCGCCGAGATCGCCGAGAACGGCACGTACGCCGAGGACCGCTACAACCTCTGCTTCGCTGGCTTCATCGCGAACTCGTCCAGCAAGCTGGTGTGCAACGTCACGGCCAACGACGTGCACTACGACCGCAACGTGGCCGGAATCTTTCGCGATATAATGGTCGAGGCGATCGACCTGTACAAGATAGTTCCCGAGTGAGACGATGACCATGTCCAAGACTTGCGAAGAACTCTTCTGTGGGGCTGAGGCCATCATCCTCGGCAATTCGTCCGAACCCGTCGGCGGCATAGCCTACCGAAGCGACGCCGTGAAGCCAGGCGATGCCTTCTTCTGCATCGTGGGGATGAAGGTGGACGGCCACTCCTTCGCGCAGGATGCGATAGACCGCGGGGCCCGCGTGATAGTCGCCGAGCGCAGGCTTTACCTGGCCGACGCCACCGACGTAACGGTCGTCGTGGTCCCGGACTCGCGCCGGGCGATGGCCGAGGCGGCATGCGCCTTCTACGGCAACCCTTCGCACGACTTCAAGCTCGTGGGGGTCACGGGCACCAACGGCAAGACCACAACCACCTCCCTGGTCGAGGCGATAGC
>CAQLOA010000179.1:2034-2945 GCA_948829205.1 uncultured Eggerthellaceae bacterium | reverse complement strand
CGAGGGCCTGAAGAACGTCACCGCAGGCTCCGACTCGCTGGCGATCCGCCGCGGCATCGAGAGCGCGACCGAGGCGGTCGTCGAGGCCATCAAGAAGGCCTCCAAGAAGGTCTCCACCAAGGAGCAGATCGCCAACGTCGGCACCATCTCGGCCGGCGACGCCGTCATCGGCGAGAAGATCGCAGAGGCCATGACCGAGGTCGGCAAGGACGGCGCCATAAGCGTCGAGGAGTCCCAGACCTTCGGGCTGGAGATGGACATCGTCGAGGGCATGCAGTACGACCGCGGCTACATCAGCCCCTACATGGCCACCGACATGGAGAAGATGGAAGCGGTGCTCAAGGACCCCTACATCATGCTCACCGACCAGAAGGTCTCCAACGTCCAGGACTTCATCCCGCTGCTGGAGGAGGTCATGCGCTCCGGTCGTCCGCTGTTCCTCGTTGCCGAGGACGTCGAAGGCGAGGCCCTGGCGACCCTGCTGCTCAACAAGATCCGCGGCACGCTCAACGTCGTCGCCATCAAGGCGCCCGGCTTCGGCGACCGCCGCAAGCGCATCCTCGAGGACATCGCCGTGGTCACCGGCGCGCAGGTCATCGACAAGGACCTGGGCATGAACCTTTCCGATGCCACCATCGACATGATGGGCACCGCCAAGACCGTCAAGGTCACCAAGGACAACTCGCTCATCGTCGACGGCGCCGGCAAGAAGGCCGACATCAAGGCCCGCATCGCTCAGATCAAGGCCGAGATCGACCGCACCGACTCCGACTTCGACCGCGAGAAGCTGCAGGAGCGCCTCTCCAAGCTCTCCGGCGGCGTCGCGGTGCTGAAGGTGGGTGCCGCCACCGAGTCCGAGCTGAAGGAGAAGAAGTCCCGCATCGAGGACGCCCTGCAGGCAACCCGCGCGG
>CAQLOA010000179.1:0-2024 GCA_948829205.1 uncultured Eggerthellaceae bacterium | reverse complement strand
GCCGTCGAGGAGGGCATCGTCGCCGGCGGCGGCGTCGCGCTGATCAACGCGATCCCCGCGCTCGACAAGCTTTCCGTCGAATCCGACGAGCAGGTGGGCGTCGACATTATTCGCCGCGCGCTCGAGGCGCCGCTGCGCGCCATCGCCGAGAACGCCGGCTACGAAGGATCGGTCGAGGTGTCCGAGGTCAAGAAGGCCAAGAAGGGCATCGGCCGCAACTACAAGACCGGCGAGTGGGGCGACATGATCGCCATGGGCGTCAACGACCCCGTGAAGGTCACCCGCACCGCGCTGCAGTCTGCCGCATCCGTCGCGTCGCTGATCCTCATCACCGAGGCCACCATCAACGAGATCCCCAAGGACGGCCCCGACCTGAGCGAGCTGGCGGGCGCCATGGGCGGCGGCGGTGGGATGTACTAGTCCCGTGCGTCGAAAAAGCCGCGCATAAACATGCACTCAACTGAGGGGCCGCCCATCCGGGCGGCCTCTTGATGTATCATGCAACCCATGGGATTTCTTGAAACCGTCGAGCACGTCGTAGCGCATTCGATAGCCGACACCCTCTACCTCATACCGTTCCTGTTCGCAACGTACGTTGCGATGGAGTGGCTGGAGCACAAGACCGGCACTCGCACGCAGGACGCAATAAGGAACGCCGGATCCGCAGGCCCGGTGATAGGCGCCGTCCTCGGCGTCGTGCCGCAGTGCGGCTTCTCGGCTGCTGCGGCCACGCTGTACGCAGGCCGCGTGATAACCCTGGGAACGCTCTTCGCCGTGTTCCTGTCCACCTCCGACGAGATGCTTCCCATATTCCTCGCCGAGAAGGTCCCGGGCACGGCCATCCTGCAGATAATGGGCACGAAGATGCTGATCGGCATGCTTGCCGGCTTCGTGATAGACGCCGTCATGCGCATAGCGCGCATGCACGACGACGGTCTTCGCATCCACGAGCTGTGCGCCGACGCCAACTGCGGGTGCGACCAGGATTGCGAGACTTGCAGACGCGATCCCATGCTCCGCTACGAGCACTGCGAGGACTGCTACTACCCGAACGCGCACGAACACGACCACTCGCACGACCACGCCCACGGATGGGGCGCGATAATGAAGAGCGCGCTGGTGCACACCGTTCAGGTCATCGTGTTCATCTTCGTCGTCACCTTGCTGTTGAACATCGTGCTGGAGACGGTGGGCGAAAGCGCCCTGGAAGGCGTTCTTGGCGGCGACAGCTTCTTCTCGGTGGCGGTGGCGGCGCTCGTGGGGCTCATTCCCAACTGCGCGGCCAGCATCGTGATAGCCCAGCTCTACATCGAGGGCGTTCTTGGGTCCGGGGCCATGCTCGCCGGGCTTCTTGTGTCTGCGGGAATCGGGCTTCTCGTGCTTGTGCGGACCAACAGGAACTGGCGGCAGAACCTCGGCATAATCGTCGCACTCTACGCCATAGGCGTCGTCTGCGGAATGGTTTGCAGCAGCCTGGGGATCTCGTTCCTGCCTTAAGAAGCAAGCGAACGTCCCCTGACACGCCGCCGCATCTCGTGAGGCCTCACGTTCTTGTACCTGGCAGGAACCGCGAAGGGGACACGCGGTACAGCACGTGCAGGTCGTGCATGGCGCGCGTCACGGCGACGTAAAGCAGGTTCCGGTCGAACTCGCTCGAGTACTGCGCGTCGTCCACGTCCAGCACCACCACCTCGTCGAACTCCAGACCTTTCGCCATGCGCACCGAGCACACCGTCACGCCCTCCTGGAAGCTGGTGGAGTCCTGCGTGACCAGGTGGACCTCGTGATCCCTCGAAAGCAGCTGGGCGTAGGCCCGGGCGACCGCTTCCGACTTGTGCACGATCCCCAGCGTGTGGTGGCTTCCCGCCTCGAACTCGCGGATCACATCGCCCAGCTTCGCCACGACGCCCGCGCTGTTCCCGCAGCGCGCGACCTCTACCGGGCTTCCGTGCCGCTCAATGGCGTCAACCTTCGCTGCGGGGTTCACATGTGCTGCGAAGTCCATCACCTCGGCGGTGGAACGG
>CAQLOA010000178.1:1830-2948 GCA_948829205.1 uncultured Eggerthellaceae bacterium | reverse complement strand
ACCATTGGCTTCATGTCCACCGGCAGCGCGGCGATTTCGTGGCGGTCGGCGTCGAGCAGCACCACGTCGCAACGGAACAGAAGGATCCTGGCAAGGGCCAGCCTGTGCCTCTCCCCTCCAGAAAGGGTCGCTCCGCCTTCGGCCATCAGGGCGTCCAGCCCCTCGGGCAATCGGTCGACCAGCGGACCCAACCCGACGTCGCGAAGCGCCTGCAGCACCTCTTCGTCCGTGGCGTCCGGCTTCGCCAGAAGGAGGTTCTCGCGCAGAGACTTACGGAACACGTAGGGGAACTGCTCGATGTATCCCACCTTGCCGGAGGCTCGGGCCTCGCCGGAATACGGCTCAAGCCTTCCGCCGATCACGTCCAGCAGCGTCGACTTGCCCGCCCCGCTTCGGCCGACGATCGCAACCCGCTCGCCCTTCCTCACGTCGAAGTCCACCGCGTGCAGGACATGGGTTGCGCCTCCGTCGTGCGACACGCACACGGACCGAAGTTCGACGGCGTTCTCCCCCGACCGACACCTGGGCATGCGAGCAAGGGAATCGCCGCCGCCTTCCGCACCTGCATCCAGCGCGTTCAGCTCGTCAAGCGAACCTTCGTGCTCGGCGAACCCGAGCACGGCCTCGGATGCGGGCGAGAACACGTCCAGCAGCGGGAACATGCACAGCACGAACGCAGCGATCCAGTTCGCAGCATGCGGAACGCTGTCATGCATGGTCACGCCGCCAAGCGCCTGGGCCGCACCGGTGACGAAGAATCCGTCGGCCTGCGCCCCGGCACCAGCGAAGGCGTAAGCCGCCCAGGCGAACACGCCCACTACGGCCACGCAGTAGAGCGCCTGCCGCAGCACCGACATCCAGCGCCCGAAGCCGTCGCGCCTCCTGGCCTCGCCATAGGCCGCCTCGTAGGGCGCGGAAAGCCTTTCAAGGAATTCCTTCCTGCGTCCGGAAAGACCCCAGTCGACCACCCCGAACACGTCCTCTGCGGCCTTGTCGTACATGCCTGAGACCGTCTTGCGCCTTCGCAACTCGCGGGCTCCGTTGACGGAAAGCGACCAGAACGGCACGGCGAACGCCGCCAACCCCACCACGGCAAGCATCATGAGCCCCACAAGCGG
>CAQLOA010000178.1:0-1820 GCA_948829205.1 uncultured Eggerthellaceae bacterium | reverse complement strand
CCACGGCCACGTACATCACCGCGACGACGATCATCGGGAACAGGGTGCGCAGGCAAAGGTTCTGCAGGTTCTCCAGGTCGTCGGCGAACAGCCCGAGCATCCTGCCGGTCGACGACCCGACAGGACGACGCTCCACGGCATCGTACAACCGAACGCGCAGGCTGCTCGTCATGCGAAGCACCCAGTCGTGGCTGGTCAGGCGCTCGAGGTATTGCAGCACCGGCTTTCCTGCGCCGAATATGCGAACGAAGATGGAGGGAAGGTGCAACGCAAGCACGGTGAACGGTATGGTCGCCGCCAGGCTGATCATGTAACCCGAAGTGAACATGAGCGCAGACGCGAACACGAAGGCCAGCGAGCTGAGCAGGACCGCTGCTGCAAGCATCTTCCAGTGAGTGCGCAGATGGGGCCTCACCCACGAGTCGTGCCGCATGGCGCGCGCAGCGTCGCGCACGTCAAACCCGCTCATGCCGCACCTCCCCGCCGTCCACGGCGACGATTTCGTCGACGTCGTCCAGCCAATGCAAGCGATGCGTCGCCACCACAACCGTCCTTCCCTTCGTCAGGGAAAGTATGGCCTGCTTCAGCTCAAGTTCGGTCTGCTCGTCCAGGCTCGACCCCGGCTCGTCAAGAAGCCACACGTCTCGGCCGCCGGCGATGGCGCGGGCCAGCGCGACCCTGTGAGCCTCGCCTCCGGAAAGGCTCCTTCCAGCCTCGCCGACAACGCCGTCAAGCCCCTGCGGCATGGAGGCGATGAGCGCATCGAGCCCAGCCTTCGCCAGCGCATCGAGCAACGCCGCGTCGGATGCGGAAGGCGCATACAGGGACACGTTGTCACGAAGCGTGCCCGAGAACACGTAGGGATGCTGCGGTATGTAGGCCACGCGTGCGCGCCACTCGTCCGAAGTCAGGCCGTCCCCGGAAACTCCGCACACGGAAAGCTCGCCTTTCGACACGTCGCAGGCGCCGGCCATGGCGTCCAGCAGCGAAGACTTCCCCGACCCGCTCGCCCCAACGACGGCCACGGTCGCGCCTTCGCCCACGGCAATGCGGCCCGAGGGCAGCGAAACGGCCCTCCTTGCACAGGCCAGAAGCTCGAACATCTTCCCCAGCGCAGACTTGCCGTCGAGCGATGCATGATAGTCGGACGCATACGCCTTGATGGGCGCGAAGTACTCGGGCACGAGCATGAGCACGACCAGCGCCGGAAGGAACGCCATCGTGCCTTCCACCATGCGGAATCCAAGCATGATGGCCACGGCTGCAAGCCCGCAGGTGGCGAAGATGTCCAGCACAGCGCCCGACAGCTGGGCGATGCGCAGCGTCTTCATGACCATCCTGCGGTACCGCTCGGATGCGGCATGAACGGTGGCCGAGTATGCGCGCGCCACGCCGAAGATGCGAAGCGTCTCCATCCCGCGCAGCGAGTCCATGAAGTGGCCCGACATCTCGACGAAGCCCTCGTGGCGCTTTGCCGACTCGTCGGACGCCGTGTAGCCGATCAGGCGCATGAACGCGATTATGAAAGGGTAGCAAACCAGCACGATGATGCCGCTCACGACGTCCTGCAGGAATATCGCGACGCAAAGGGCCGCAGGCACCACGACCACTCCCACGGTGCGGGGAACGTTCTTCCTTATGTACGTCTCCGCCTTCAGGCACCCGTCCACCAGAGCGGTGACCACCGCGGCGCTTCCGAAAGCGTCGGGCATTGCCGAGCCGCAATCGTAGAGCCGTTCGACCAGCCGTCCTCGCAGGCCCGAGACGCACCTGTGGGCATACGCCTGCATGCATGAATCCTGCAGGGCGTGAACGGCCGC